>JANLFY010000007.1 GCA_024653485.1 Bacillota bacterium
CGGGAGGCGACCGTCGCTCATCTCATAACAAACCTCGGTAACCTTGTTTCAACCCACGCCTCCGCGCGGGAGGCGACCGTAGGTCTCCGTCTTGCCGAAATGTCTACCTAGGTTTCAACCCACGCCTCCGCGCGGGAGGCGACATGCGTAGCTTCTCCACCTGACGGCTCCCCTGAGGTTTCAACCCACGCCTCCGCGCGGGAGGCGACTCATCGGGTGTCGAGACCTTGTCGCGCAAGGGTTTCAAGTCCCTCATGCGCGAACCTGATGTACCGAGATGTGTTCAGTCTCGCTGGCACAGGCCCATTTATGCGACATACCTGGTAGAGCATAGAGCGCGAACCTCCCGGGATTCTCATGTGAGCTTCACCCTCGCGCTACACGAGCATGACGCCCTCCAGGTCATAGGATGGCTTTGCTCCGACATGCTCGATCCTGCTTTTCCAGTTGTTCCCCAAGTTGTAATACCTGAGGCTGTCCCTCTCGGGGTCAATGATGTTTTCGAGCCTCAGCCTCAACTCTGCAAACTGAACGGGGTCTATAAGGCACTCAAATACCGAGTGCTGCACCCTCTGCCCGAAGTTGAGGCACTGTTTTGCGACTTGACGGAGCCTCTTCTTTCCTGCATCCGTTTCCGTATTGACGTCGTACGTTATCAACACCATCATCCTTCTCACCTCACGAGAAAGGGAGGATACCCGTCGAGGTCACCACGCAAATGACGGGCGAGTAGGAGAGATTGCACATACGGAATCAAGCCGATGCTGATCTTCTCCTCCAGGAATGGATGAGTGATTTCTTCCTGTTTCCTCTTTTGCCATTCGGTCAGGACAAGCTTTCTCGTGTCAGCGTCCATCAAGACACCGCCAGATTCCTTCTTAACGAAACCATTGGGGCTCACCTGCTTGTTGTTCACCAGCGTGAGTGCGAGCCGGTCCACTAGATACGGCCGTAGCTCCTCCATGAGGTCCAGTGCCAGGCTCAGTCGTCCGGGCCTGTCGCGGTGAAGGAATCCGACCTGAGGATCGAGCCCCACGGTCTCGAGGGCCGAGGCACAGTCCATCATGAGCAGTGTGTACAAGAACGAGAGAAGTGCGTTCATGGGATCAAGCGGAGGACGGCGGCTTCGACCGCGGAACGCGAAGGACTCCTTCTGTTCTGTTATCAAGTGGCGAAAAACCTCATAGTATGCTCGCGCGGCATCTCCTTCAATCCCCCTGATCGCGTCGGCAGAGAGAGACCTGTCAAGGGCCCTGAAGTACACAAGAAGGCGTTCCGCGGCTTCAGCGACCTCCTGCGAGCCTTCCTTCTCATCGTGGTCGCGCGCAAAACGCATCAAGACGCTCCGGCAGTTCAGAACCTTCCCGGAGACGAACGCCTTCGCCAAGCCGGCCGTCTCCGCATCTGCGTCTGCTAATCGGTACTGCTTTCTGCGCAGGAGCACATTGCCTGAAACCCTCCCGCTCACACGAGCCAGAAATCGGCCGCTTTCGCTTAAATAGCAGAGAGATACGCCTCTCTCACAGCAGAGAGACATGAGTGACGGGCTCGTCCCTGCGTAGTTGAAACACACTATTCCTTCTAGATTATGGATGGGCACACGAAACCTCTCTTGGTCGTCAACTGTTGCGACCAAGTTCTCTCCGTCGCGCGACAGATAGGCATGAGGCGTGGTCACGTAAAGGGTGTTCAGGAGTTTCCGCATGCCGTCACTTCCTTGGTTCCTCGAGTGTACTAACCCCAAGATACCCCTTGCTACTCCTCCTAGACGCTATTCCCGGTAAACACACCTCGGCAAGGGAGCAAGATTCACACGCCGCTGTCTTGTGAGGAGGCGGGGTGACTCCCCCGTCATACAGTCGATGCATTTCACCAGCGAGATACTCTACCCGGGCGCGCAATTCGGCGCCTATCTTGACAACCTGTCTCCTTCGAGTCTTGCCGTAGAATAGAGCTCCCTCATCCACCCTGACACCCAGCATTTCCTCGAGGCACATGGCCTGAGCGCATACTTGCACAGCGTCGCGGTCGTCCTGCTTGGGCCTTCCGCGCTTATACTCGACGGGGTAAGGTCTCCATAGCCCCTCTCTCCCCTCAAGAGAAACGCCCCCGAAGTCGCATTTACGGAACTCGACAACGTCGGCTACACCATAGATTCCTAGCTTGGTGGAGACGAGGGGGACAGCCCGCGTTATGAGCACTGTCCCCCTGGCCTCATAGGAAAACGGGTCATCGGTGCTGTCGTGCATGGTCCGTCCATCGAATGTCAGAGCGTTCTCGAGCCACTGACACTCAATGTGAATCAGTGCGAATTGTCGCGGACAGAACGCGATGTGCTGTATACCGGAGAGCGGCAGGCATTCTTCCTCCAGGTACATGTGACTCACGCTTTCACTCACACTCTCTCGATTAACGTGACTTGCGATGGAAGTGCTTGACGAGCGATGTCCACGACATAGTCGGCGAACGCGCGCGCGGGCCGGCTCGGATCCGCTCTGCGCACTTTGATGCAGTCAAAGAGCTCGTGTGCGTGCGCGTTGCCTAGAGCTGTCGAGTGTTCGAAGACAACGAGTTTGCGAGTGGACATCTTGCCCCGGGCGGCGGATCGATCGTGCTCGAACATGTTTTCAAGAGCTTGCCACAAGAGTTCCAGATCTTGCTTTGAGAAGCCGGTTTGAGCAGCAAGATGAGCTGAAACGTAGCCCTCCGCCCTGTAGAGCGCGTATGGCACGATGTGTTTGCGACCCATGGTTCGTTCTTTCCCAACATCGCGTTCGTTGGTAACGGCCAACCTCGTTATGCTGATTTCCTGTGGCACGATAGGATCTACACTGCGGGCGAAAGTGAACTGGACTGGCCCGCGCACCTGTCCGCAGTTTACCTCAGTGGTCATGACCGCACCGAACGTGCGGACGTCGTAGAAGTTATCGCACATGAACTTGGTCAGTTCCCTGGCTCTAACTCTCGCGTCCTTCTCGTTCTTCGGGTCAATTCCGAGCGTGTCATAGGCCCGCTTATTCTGCGAGTTCAACACCACGCCTTCGTGGACATAGATGTCGTATCCCTCCTCGCCGTCTTTGACCAGCTCCACATAGTTTCGCACCTTCCGCTTGAGACACACGTCGGTAACGATGCCGAAGTTGGTTTCAGCGTCTATGCGCGGCATGTTGCCGGCATCGGGATCTCCGTTGGGATTACCGTTCTCAACATCGAATAAGAGAACGAACTCGTAACGTCGGTCAATTGGGGTCATCATCTCATACTCCACCTTTCCGCCTAATTTCGGTCTCGCATTTCGGTAACAGGTGCGTGCGCCTCACGTCGCCTCGCTTCGGTCATTGGTAACAAGGAGATCCAACAGCCCGCTTTGTGGTCGGACGACCGCTGATCTAGCTGAGGTGTTCAGCTTTCCTATATAGCGCATCTTTCTGATGGTAGTACCCGAGAGCGAATAGCCCCTGATCGTCAAGATTCAAATGGGCAGGGAAACAATCGAGGTCGCGCAGAACGTCCTCGATGAGTCGATCTACGTAACCTCCATACTCAGACTTAGCGATGTGGTGCTGTGCCAACCTCAACAGGACTGGAAATACGGTCCCCGGCGTCGCAGAGGCGGACGCGTAGTAACGATCCTTTATCGTTGTGTTGATACCGGGGTTGGCATCCTGCTGAGCCTTTTCGAGCAAGGCGAAGAGCCGTCCAAGAAGATACCCTCTGTTCTTGTTCTCGGCGTTAAGCATGGCTGTAAGAGCCTCCTCCAAGGTCTTATTGCCTGTCACCCTTGCCTTTCTCTTCAGATACGCCTTTATGTAGGCCGCCCTCGGGTAGGTCACCTTGCGCTCTACCCGGGGGACCTCCGGATCGTTCGAGTCAGACCTGACGCGCTCAAGTACCGCGGCGTACAGCGAATGCGGGTACATCGAGCCCTCGAGGATCGCACGCATTAGGGGACCCACGAACCCCGATGGCACGTTTTCGCGCTTTCTCCTGCTCGCTGCAGGAACAGTTTCCCATAGCAGGCGGCCCGCGCTGACCGGGCGCTCGACCTCCGGCGCTACCAGCGCCACGTCACTGAAATGTTGCCGCACGTGCTCAAGCAACGCACCGAACGTATTCGCATTCCAAGAGCGAACCGTGACACGAGCCACATTCGGAGCCAGCCCAAGGACGAAGAAACGTAGGTCTTGATCAAACCCGATCATGTCTTCCGTTACGGCTTGGCCTCGTGTTATGCGTTCGAGGACGCTCCTAACACGCAGTGCCGACTCTTCGTCGTTGTGCGCAGAATCCTTGGTCGCGTCTACTCCCTCTGCTCCTCCTTCAGGTTCATTCTGCGCATAGCTCCCCACGGCGCAGGCGAGCACATCGAGGAGTAGATCCTCCTCTGGCCCCGTGCGCTCGGCCCAGAACACAACTGTGGTATCTCCCATGACCATACGGTGCCGTTCATTGGTCGTGAGCCAGTTTAGGGCAGTGGCGTACGCAAACGCAGCCCTTTCCCCTACGGGCGAATTGTTCCCCTGGGACTTCCCATAGGATTCGGCGGCCGCGAAGTTGAACGAAACCAGGGTTGGTTGCGCGGTTTTGGAACCTGCAATTCCTGAGATACTCTTGTGGAGGCGTGCTATTGGGCCCCAGTCGCCCGTTATGAGACACTGACCGACCTTTACCTCGGGTCCCGTGGAAGCCTTGTACAACTCCCAAGCCCGCCTAATTGCTGATCGTTCATGGACGAACATGCTATCGCCCTCGACACGGAAGACGATGTTGCCGCCGGAAGAGAGAACGTCGCTCACTTGCTCGAGCTTCTCGTTGCCGCGATAATCCTCTGGCTTCCAACTGTCAAAGAACGTTAGCACTGCCTGTGCGCCTTCGTCTGCTACGGGTCCGAGTACGCGACGATGAAGCTCCCTGGCGAGGTCAAACCGCCTCTTTGACCTCTCGCTGATCTCGCCTCCTTGAACGCCAAGAAAGTACTCAGCGTTATCACAAAGGAAATTGGCGGCGTCTCCTGAGGTCCTTTTCACCCGGTCGGGCACCTTCAGCTTGAGTGGTATGTCACGGCTTCCCTGCTGAGATCCCAGAGGTACGGCGCTTGTTATCCGTCCGCCACGTGTGATCACAAGAACGACGGAGGCGTTGGCCGCACAGTAGCCGGGCTGTGCGACGTCGGCCTTAGGGTCTGCGACCAACCGATCATACAGCTCGACCAGTGCATTCAGAATCAGGACGCCCACCCCCTTTCCGGAGGTCCGGCACGTCAATCACTCCATCACGCATGACTGCTCTGAAAAAGCGAGGAGTCATGTCGTTGTCGAAATCGATGTCCCACAGCATCCAGCCCAGGTCTCGTTCTCCCTTGTGGCAAGATGATGGCGTCTCTTGTCCCTCAATGAGCCGAAAGGCCACTGGGAACTCACGACAACCGAAATACGGCCGATGGAAACACTGGCCCTCGCGCATACGCCTCACTGCCATGTTGTAGTGTTTGTCTGCAGTGTCTCCCGGCCCGGCTTTGTCAGTGAGCTCAAAGTGCGCCTCTATGACGTAGGCAACGTCCCGAAGAAGCATGGCAGCACGCTGCTGCCTGTCGTCGGCAGCGTACTGGTGCAGGTCAACCTCCTTACCGCGCATGGCCTCCACAATGGTCCTAGTGGGGATTTTCCCTGCCACTTCGTTCCGTCGAATGTTGTCGAAGCGGATCTCATTAAGTACATGAATCCTGTCTATCACCCATCGAATCGCGGGCTTCCAGTGAATGGCCTCCAATATGCCTCGGGCTGCGGACGGAGTCATAACTTCGTAACTCACTCGTTCCGCCTTCATCTCCGGCCGTGTAAAACAAGCATAGTCACCCCAGACCAATAGCTTGATCCCGTATCCCATGCTGGCCCTCCCTTCTCGGTCCTGATATTCAGAGACGGCTGGCCGCTATACTATCCAGCATGCATCACCTCTCTCCTTAGGTGCCGGTACGTGGAGGCCGTATCGGGAATCATAGAAGCTCATGTCACGCAAGACATCGACGCCACCTATGTTCTCGAGCGCTCCTGAATCCCAAAGCTGCTTGTATTCCCATACCTGGATCGACACCGTATACGGCTGTATCCGCCGGGCGAGTGCACGATCAATCCCCTCAGCTCTCGCTTGAGCGATCGCACGCTTGCACTCATCATCGAAAGGAATCGAGATGCTGAAAGTGTCTTCCGCTATCACCCTGAACAGGCGCGCAATTTCGTCGAACGGGAAGTTGAGGCTCTTGGCACCCGCCTCCAGCCTTTGCATGATCTCTCGCTCGTCCAGTCGCGCTCCTTCGTAGAAATAGAGGTCCTGGAAATATCGTTCGACTGCTTCGAGGGCAAGAGGGTCGTTCGACGCTTCAACGATGCGAGCGGCGATAGCTGCCGTGCGTTTGAACCATACATGTCTCATACCTTCCCCGCCCGCAGGCCAGAAGACGATCACTTCCCCGCGATCACGAAGCCCCTCGCGGTTGCATCTTCCTGCCGCCTGGGCAATCGAGTCTATCCCCGCCATCGCGCGCATGACCACAGGAAAGTCCAAATCCACACCCGCCTCAACCAGCTGCGTAGAGATCACGCGACAGGGCATAGCGCTGCGAAGTCGCTCCCGGATCTCGCCGAGCCGCTGAGCGCGGTGGACTGGACACATGGCGGCGCTGAGGTGATAGTGTCCGTCATTC
Organism: Bacillota bacterium; assembly: GCA_024653485.1. Lineage (NCBI taxonomy): Bacteria > Bacillati > Bacillota > Bacillota bacterium. Next base: position 6,704 of record JANLFY010000007.1, read on the forward strand.
TCACCCAGTCGCTCGAAAAGCCTCCTCGCATGAGCGCGTGTGTTGACTATACAGAGAGCCTGCTTGCGACTCAAGATCTCCGCGGCGACTTCATCGTTTTCGAGCTTGCCCCCGTTTGAAACCACCACCCGCTTCAGCGCATTATAGAGAGAGCTCGGGTCAGGGACGATCTCCTTTACCTTTATGTCGGCCGGGAGCAGGCCTCCGAGCGCCGGCTGGGTTGCCGAGCATAGCAAGACTGTCGCGCGGTAATTGGTTACGAGCTCGGCCAAGGCGGCGACGCATGGTTGCAGGAGCTCCACCGGGAGCATCTGCGCCTCGTCGAGGATGACGACGCTCTTCGCGACGTTGTGTAGCTTGCGGCATCGGGAGCTCCTGTTGGAGAATAGAGACTCAAAGAACTGCACGTTCGTTGTCACTACTAGGGGCATGTCCCAGTTCTCCTCAGCAAGCTCCAGCCTTCTTACCAGCCCAGAGTCTTCGCCTTCCTGATGACGAACCACGTTCGAATGATGCTCGAGGACCGCATCCGCGCCCACGGCCTCCCGGAACACCGCGGCGTTTTGCTCTATGATGCTCGTAAAGGGAATTACGTAGATGACCCGGTCGAGCCCGTGCATCACCGCATGTCTGAGCGCAAAGGCAAGTGACGAAAGGGTTTTCCCCCCGCCTGTGGGCACGGTCAAAGTGAACAGACCAGGCTCGCTTTGTGCCGCCGCGATGCAAGCCTGAAGGACCTCAGCGCGTATCCTGTTTACACGAGTGTCGGGGGCTCCGGCGGTCTTCTGGCGCAGGTAGCGCTCAAGCCGGCAATGAAGCTCGGTCACCTTCGGGGATCTGGGACGCATCTTGTGCCTCACCGGGTCCATGAAGCGCTCAGTATCAAGGAAATCGGCGTCCACAAGACATGAGAAGAGCATCCTTATGAAGAAAGCTACGCCGAAGCCCGGATGGCCCGGTTGCGGCCTTATAGTGAGCCTCGGAGGCGGTGGCGGCACTCCGAGCTTGCGCGCATAGTCGGAGCAATCAGGGACGTCCTTGGTCGTGAGCCTGTGAATTAGACTTCCTTCAGCTGCCTTGTTTCCTCCGTCTGGAATCCCACCATGATGCCCAGCTACCGCGTACGCGATGACTAGACCGAGTGGACCGTACTCCTCAGCAGCGATACGCGCGCCTGCCGAAGAATGATCCACCCTCAGGCGCGGGTCCTCCAAGCGCAACTGGAAGTCTTTGGAGGCCTTGCCCACGTCATGTAAGATACCTGCAGCCCAGCCGAGTTCACCAGCACCGAAAGATGAAGCGAAGGACCGTGCTTGATCTGCTACTGCAATTAAGTGATCCTTGAGGGGTTGCCAGCAGGCCTTGTCCGCAGTTTCGAGTGAATGGGCATAGTAGTCCATGGATGCTACCTCCCAATGCCTGGGTCCGTATCATCATCCACGGCACTGAAGGAGATTCGCTTTGAAACTAGGAACTCCTCCAAGGATCGACCTCGAACGGGAATATCTGGAGTTCATGCCGCAACGACTTGGTGCCTTTCATACGATGTGTCCTTTTCTGCAAAGAAGCTGCGCCCAGGCTGACGCACGCAGGGTTGCCTCTCGCTCCGGGCCGGAAGGAACGAACGAGGAGAGAAAGAAGGAAGCGAGAAATGAAGGGAAGAAAGAACTGACACGAGGGCCGGGCAGGCCGGGCTCCCACGGCCAGATGAGCGGACGCGCGGACGCATTGATGCGAGGGCGCATTTGCGCGCAGACGGTCGAGGGAACGAACGGTCGGACGCTTGAACGCCGTGACCCGAAACGGCGAGAGCTCTGTGGTGGAATGAGCCATTCTGGCATGAAAGGGGACGCGGGCGGGAGATGAACGGTTCTATATGCGATGTGGAGAGGCTCGACACAAGGCGAATAACGATTTACCTGGCGTTTTCGTTCGGCATAGCCTGGGCCGTCGCGCTCGCGATCTACCTGACGGGCGGTCTCTACAATAGTCCCCCGCTCATAAAGGGGACACCCTTTACGCTTGCACTGGTGCTCCTCTCGACCGGCTATATGTGGGCGCCTGCACTCGCGCACATACTGACCCGTGTGCTCACACGCGAAGGATGGAACCGCACGCTTCTTGTGCCGGACTTCGGGCGGTCCTGGCGTTATTGGGTGGCGGCGTGGGTGGGTCCGGGCATCCTCACAGTTCTGGGGGCTGCCGTCTTCTTCGCGCTGTTTCCGGGGTACTTTGACAAGTCCCTCAGCGCAGTCAAGGCTATCCTTCAACAAGCCGAGAGCATGTCCGGGCGTCCTCTGCCCCTGAACCCCTGGGCCTTCATAGTGGTGCAGACGATTCAGGCGATCCTCATCGCGCCCGTCATCAACGGCCTCTTCACGTTCGGTGAGGAGTTCGGCTGGCGCGCGTACCTCCAACCGAAGCTGATGCCGCTCGGCGCGAGGAAAGCCCTCTTTCTGACGGGCCTGATTTGGGGTGTCTGGCATTGGCCCGTGATAGCGATGGGGCACAACTACGGCTTGAGCTACCGCGGGGCGCCCTGGCTGGGGATGCTGGCGATGGTATGGTTCACTCTCATGGTGGGGACTTTCCTAGGGTGGACCACGCTCCGCGCCGGGAGCGTGTGGCCAGCCGTCATCGGCCACGGCGCGATAAACGGGATAGCGCAAATCGGGATGCTTTTCGTGAAAGGCACGCCGAACCCGCTGCTCGGGCCGATGCCAGTCGGGATCATCGGATCATTGCCGTGGGTGGTCGTAGTGTTCTTCATAGTCACGAGGAGACCCTCGCCGAAAAACGGATGAGACTAATCCTCGCAGAGATTCTCTATCTATGATGCAGCGCATGACACCTTGTGTCAAACGTGATGAAGCCCTTATCGCGGGCATGTTCTTATCTAGGCCGAACCGCTTTCTCGCAGAGGTGGCGCTAGCAGGCGTGGGCGAAAAGGCGGATGGATCCTCGCGATCAGATCCGTTGCCAGAGCACCCGGAAGCCCGGATGCGGGGAAGTACAGAACAAGGAGGCACAGGCCGCGCGTCGCGGATCGTCCGTGCCCACGTGGCTGATCCCGGACGCCTGGAGGAACTCTTGGTGCCCGGCCGCTCGGTCTATCTCGCCAGGGCGCGCACAAAATCACGCGGCGGCTTCGAACCTCCCGCATCCGACCCCCCTGCGTCTCGGTCGGCGGCAGGGCGCCGCGGCCAGCGGGAACATTGCGGCTCTCGCCGCAAGACCGCGTACGACCTCGCGCTTGCTAACCACGATGGGCTTCTCGTGTCGGTGAACTCGAGGGTTGCCAACGGCCTCGTCTTTGCCGGGCTGCAGGCGGGCTTCTTTCCTGACCTTGCGATGTATCCGAAGGTCCGGCGGGAGTGCGGTCACGGTAAGAGTCGCATCGACTTCCGGCTTTCAGGGGCAGCCACCGCAGCCGAGTGCCTTTTGGAGGTCAAATCTGTGACACTCGTGAGAGGCGGGCGGGCGCTGTTTCCCGACGCTCCGACTACGAGGGGGACGCGCCACGTGCGCGAGCTTGCCGGCGCCGTCGCCCAAGGGCTCAGGGCTACGGTGCTGTTCGTCATCCAGCGGGAGGACGCGGACTCGCTATCACCGAACGACGAGACCGACCCGGCCTTTGGGGCGGCCCTTCGCGAGGCGGCGCGGACGGGGGTCGAGGTGCATGCATACACGTGCAGGGTGGCACTGGACAGGGTTTGCTTGCACCAGGAGGTGCCCGTTGTTCTTTAGGGAGAGGAAGGAGGCAAGGGGAGGGCGGGTCCGCGAGCTCGCGTGGGCTTTGCAGTCGGATCCAAGGACGTGTTGCAGGATTCTCGTCGCATCACGTCGAACAAAAGACTGCTCGGCGTCGTGCTGCCTCGTCGAACTCACCTGAGCACCGCGAAAGCGGGCGATTCCGAGGGCCGCGCAAGCGGGTGAAGGAGTCCGCCGTAACCGCCCGACAGGGCTGATGACTCCTGCCAAGAGTAAGTCAAGAGTAAGTCACAGGGAGGGTCATCAGCGTAGTGGACATAGCGAGAATGTTGCTGATCGGGCTCGGCGGTTTTGTAGGAGCTGTGTTGCGGTACGCCCTTGGTGGGTTCGTGCACAGATACCTCGACGCAGCGCGGTTTCCATATGGCACATTCACGGTGAATCTGTTGGGTTGCCTGGCCATAGGGTTTCTAGCCGGCGTGGCTGACGCGCGCGGGGCGTTTACGCCTGAGCTCCGCGTGTTCGTTTTTGTCGGCTTGATCGGTGCGTTCACCACGTTCTCCACTTTCAGCTACGAGACGATGAGCTTCCTGCGCGACGGGCAGGTTCCGGTGGCTCTTGTCAATGTCGCGCTCCATGTCCTGCTGGGCCTCGCTGCCGTATGGGGCGGCGATGCCCTGTCCCGACGCCTATAGAGTGAGAGTGACCTCCCGACGTCTCCAGGGCGATCACGATGGGGCCAGGCGCGTCCGCCAACCCGTGGGGCGCTCATGCAGGTGTCCCGACGTCTGTGAAGACATCACGGTGGAGCCTCCGGAAGTGGAGCCTCCCGAATCAGTAGCGTCGACGGGAGAGCGCGAGCGACTGAGGCAGTCACTCCATAGGCATTTCCCACCGCAGAGTGGGCATCATAGGTTAGGTGAAGCGCACCCCCACTCGGGGGTGGATGACACTCATCTGGGGTTGATGCTCATGAATGCCAGAGACGAACAGATAGACGAGATCATGCGCTTCGTTGCGGAGCACAAGGAGTCCCAGGCCGCGCGGGCCATATGCGGGCGCATACTCGGGCGCTACGACATGGAGGTCGGCAGCGAGTCGCTGCGCGAACTACGCGACGGCCTTGAGAAAGCTAGCGATGAGGAGGTTGAGTCCCTGTATTATATCGTGCGCTGAGTAGGGCGCACCATGTCGTGCGTTGAGTGGACTGCGCACTACATGAGCTGACTTGCTTGTGGTCCCTCGGCGCGTTCATGCCTCCCCGCGGCGCCATGATCCGTTACCACGCGTTGCCCTCCACATGCTCCAGCCTTGGTAGTTCGGTCCTCTGTAGGAAGGTGCACACTTCCTGTGCACCTGCACACCCGACGCGCGCACAAGAAGTGTGCACACGAAGCCGGCGCGAAGCCGGCGCTTCGCCTGGATTTCATGGCTCTTCTCCTAAAGATCCCAGGTCTATGAGCACTCCACGGGCCGCCTCTTGCCCCTGAAGGGCTGCCTCCTGCCCCTGAACGGTGATCTGGCACAGGACTTGCGTCGTTTCTGAGCCGGAAAGACCGTTGCGCAACGGCGTGATGAGAGGGAAGGGGAGACCAAGTGCGACGCTGGGAGCGTCCAGCCGGAAGCACTGAGTTCGAAGCTGAGCTCGAGGTGCCAGGCTGGAGACAGCAAGTAGCGAGTCTTGTACGCCGGTCGGGAAACGAGGAGGCGACGAGGTAGTTACGCAATCAATATCGATGGCATGAAGGAGGTCCATCAGAGATGAAGCGATGGCTATCGGCGATTATCCTGGCGGTCATGGTTCTCGCGCTCATGGGCATGCAGGAGGCCTTCGCGGCCACGAAGTTGATCGGGGTGACGCTGCTCACGCGGGAGCACCAGTTCTACAGGGATCTCGAGGCCGGGCTTCGCAGCGAGGCAGCGAAGCACGGGTTTGAGCTGCAGGTGGTGGCGGGTGAGTTCGACTTCGGGAAGCAAGCTGCGCAGATCGACGATTTCATCTCCAAGAAAGTTGACGCGCTCATCATAGCCCCGTGTGACTCGCTCGCTGTCGGTGGCTCAATCGCAGAGGCGAACAAGGCAGGCATACCGGTCTTCACCGTCGACATCATGAACCTGTCTCCCCAGGGCAAGGTCGTCTGCGCGGTGCAGTCCGACAACGTCGAAGGCGGCCGGCAGGCGGGCAGGCTCATGGCGCAGGCGCTCAAGGGCAAGGGCGGCAAGGTGGTCATAATCAACCACCCGGGTGTGACGTCGGTGCTCGACAGGGTGGAAGGCTTCCGCGAGATCATCGCCCAGCATCCGGAGATCAAGATAATCGCGGACGTGCCGGCGTGGGGCCAGCGTGACAGGGCGATGGCCGCGATGGAGGACATTCTCCTTAGGGTGCCCGACGTTGCTGGCGTGTTCGGCATAAACGATGACTCGGCGCTGGGCGCGGTCGCGGCCATTGAGGCCGCTGGCAAGCTGGGCAAGATCGTGGTTGTGGGCTACGACGCGACGCCCGAGGCGAAAGATGCCATCAAGGCGGGCAAGATCTACGGTGACGCGATCCAGCATCCTACGCTGATAGGCGAGAAGGCCATCCAGGCAATAGCGGACTACTTCGCCGGCAAGAAAGTGCCCGCGAAGATCAACGTGGAGGTCGGTGTGTGGACGAAGGACAGTAAGTAGTAGGCAGCAGCCAGGTGGCGGGCGTGAGGCGTAAGGCTGCAGCCAGCGGGTGGCTCACCGGCAGTGACGGAAGTGCGGAGCGCGGTGAAGCGATACCGGTGCCCGCACCCGCTCCGGCCAGGTGGGCCACTCCGCCCGCTTGTGCTTGTGAACGAGCGATTGCGGGAAGGGGGGCCTCGAATGCCAGGCGAGGTAGAGCGGGGGGACGAGCGCGCGGCTCCGGCCGTCGGCACGGCGGAGGAAGCGCCGTATCTTCTTGAAATGCGCAACATCACCAAGGACTTTCCGGGGGTCAGGGCGCTCGACAACGTAAGCTTGACACTGGCTCCGGGAGAGGTTCATGCTCTCGCGGGGGAGAACGGCGCAGGGAAGTCCACGCTCATCAAGATACTCGCCGGCGCGGAGCGGATGACCTCCGGGGAGATACTCATCGGCGGCGGCAAAGTGGACATCACCGGCCCCCTCCAGGCGAAGAAGCTCGGCATAAGCGTGATCTACCAGGAATTCGACCTCATACCTTTCCTCTCGGTCGCGGAGAACATCCTCCTGGGGCGTGAGCCGCGCAAGGGTGCGTTCATCGATTGGCCTGCTCTTCATTCGCAGGCCGGCGATGCCATCCGGAGGCTCGGTATAGACCTCGACCTCCGGGCTGTCGTGAACAGTCTGAGCGTCGCCCAAAAGCAGATGACGGAGATCGCGAAGGCGGTGTCCACTGACGCCCGAATCATAGTAATGGACGAACCCACTGCCACGCTCACCCTTCGGGAGCAGGCACATCTCTTCGACCTCGTGCGAACGCTCAAGAAGCAGGGGGTCGCCATCATCTACATTTCTCACCGGCTCGAGGAGCTCTTCGAGATAGCCGATCGCGTGACGGTGCTTCGGGACGGCAAGTGGGTCATGACGGCCCCGGTCAAAGAGGTCACCAGGGAACAACTCGTGAAACACATGGTGGGGCGGGAACTGACCGGTGACTATCCGAGGAGGACTCGCCGTCCGGGGAGAGAGATTCTCAGCGTGCGAGGGCTTTCTAGGCGAGGGGTCATCCACGATGTGAGTTTCTCGCTACGTGAGGGGGAAGTACTGGGCATCACGGGGCTTGTCGGGTCCGGCCGGACCGAGATCGCCCGCGCGATCTTCGGGGCGGACCCGGCGGATGCCGGCGAGGTGCGCCTTGCGGGTGAGCGGCTCTACATAAAGGATCCGCGTGCGGCCATCCGCGCTGGGATCAGCCTTGCGACGGAAGACCGCAAAGAGCAGGGGTTGGTTCTCATGATGAGCGTCCGGGAGAACGTGACCCTTGCGAACCTTCGTGCCCTTGTGCGGCGCGGATTCGTGAGCAGGAGGCGGGAAAGCGCCGAGGCGTCGCGGCTCGTCCACTCGCTTGCCATCAAGACATCCGGTCTCGAGCAGAAGGTGCAGAACCTGAGCGGCGGAAACCAACAGAAAGTGGTCCTGGCCAAGTGGCTCTTCACCAACTCAAGGGTTGTCATATTCGATGAGCCCACGCGGGGAATAGATGTCGGGGCGAAGCAAGAGATATATCGGCTCATGAACGACCTTGCGGAACAGGGTGTCGGGATAATCATGATCTCGTCAGAGCTCCCGGAGGTCCTCGGGATGAGCGACCGCATCCTCGTGATCCACGAAGGCAGGGTGCGGGCCGAGCTGACCCAGGACGAGGCCACCCAGGAGAAGATAATGAGTTATGCAACGGGCGGGCCGGAGGCGGTGAGCGGAAGGGATTCAAGGGGGGACTGCGCATGTCGGACTTGCGTGAGGACCTGACTCGGTTCGCACCCACGGAGGCGGTTGCGGCGGGTGGCGGCGTCGGTGGTGGCGGTGGCGCGGGTGTGAGCGCGGCCGCCGCCCGGCGCAGCGGCGGCTTGGGCGTGAGGGTCGGCCGCCTATTCGAGGACTACGGGATGGCCATCGTCTTTGCCGGGATATGTGTCCTCTTCACCATCTGGACGAAGGGCCTCTTCATCAGACCCGACAACATCGTGAACGTGCTGAGGCAGATCTCCATCAACGCGTGCATCGCGACGGGCATGACATTCGTGATAATCACCGGGGGCGTGGACCTGTCAGTGGGATCAGTCCTCGCTGTCGTCGGCATAGTCATCGCGAAACTCCTCACGAGACTGCCGGGGTTCATTCCGGTTCTGCCCGCGATCATCCTATCGTGCTTCGTGGGGCTGGTGATGGGCGGGGTCATGGGGGCGGTCAGCGGTTTTACCATCGCGCGGTTTCGCGTCCCACCGTTCGTGTCTACCCTCGCGATGATGACGGCCGCCCGAGGGGTCGCCTTTCTGCTTTCCGATGGCCGCCCGGTCTGGAACCTTCCGGTTCAGTTCAACTTCATCGGGAGGGGGTACGTCCTCGACAAAGTGTTCGGGCCGTGGATCCCGATGCCGGTCGTCATCATGGTCGTGGTCATGGGCATTGCCCACGTCATCCTCGCCCATACGCAGATCGGTCGCTACGTATACGCGGTGGGAGGCAACGAGGAAGCGGCTAGGCTGTCGGGGATAAACGTCGGGCGGGTAAAGATGTTCACATACAGCTTGAGCGGCGTGACCGCAGCTCTGGGTGGCATCATCCTCATCTCCCGCCTGGCTTCCGGGCAGCCGGGGGCGGGGGAATCGTACGAGCTTTACGCGATCGCCGCGACAGTGTTGGGTGGCACGTCCATGTCAGGTGGGAAAGGCACCATGATCGGCACGGCAATAGGCGCACTCATCATGGGAGTTCTGAACAACGGCCTAAACTTGGCTGGAGTGGAGTCGTACAGCCAGAACGTCATCCTCGGAGCGGTCATCCTGGGCGCAGTGCTCATAGATAAGCTGCGGAAGGCCGGCTGAGGAAGGCCGAGCGCTGGCAAGGTTGCGCCCGGACAGCGAAACGTGAATCGTAGAGGGGTGCTGCGGGGTGTGCGGCAGGGGGACGGGGGCGGGCGCTGGCGTCCGGCAACGGGGCAGGAATGTCCCCGATGGCGTCGAAGAACCGCAGCGGGGACCGCTCTGCGTTACTGGGCTGGGGACTTGCCCCGAGGACTGCGGCGGCTGATAGACGCTGGGTCTTGACTCTGAACAATGAGTTGCGAGCAAGCAAGGGGGGCTTCGGTCGGTGTGGTGAAGCCGCTCCGCGCGAAGGCGCTCTCCGGTGCCACGAGCCTGCAGACGAGGATCATCCTCTATCTCATCCCGCTTCTTGCGGTGCTCATTTGCGCCGTGACAGTGCTCGGCATGGGCATGATCAGGCGGGGCATCATCGAACAGATGCAGCTCGACGGGGTCGCCCTCGCGCGCTCTTACGCCCTGAGCGCTGAAAACGCGATCATCCTAGGTTCAGGTCTCGGGCGCGTTACGGGGGAATCTTCGCGGTCGAGCGGGGTCCGGTATCTAAAGATAGTGGACGACAAGGGCGTGGTCATCGCCCATACCGACGTCTCGGCCATCGGAAAGCGCGATGTTGACTCGTGGGTCGAGGAGGCTCTCACAGGCCCCATCACCGCCGTACAGGTGGGAAGCAGGCCTATATCCGGGATGAGCCGGGCCGAGGGCGATGTGGGCGGGGACCAGGTCTTCAGGGTGGTGGTGCCCCTCGTCGTGCTGGACTCGGTGGTCGGCGCGCTCGATCTTGGGCTCGATACGACCGGGGTGTTTGAAGCCCTCAGCCAGTCCGCACGCCAGGCCCTCGCCGTCGCCGCGGTGGGCTTGGTGTTCGGCGCCCTTTATGCTTGGTTCTTCGCGCGAGCCGTCACGCGGCCCATAGGCCGCCTTGCCCACGCGGCAGACATGATCGCCCGGGGGGACCTCGACCAGGAGGTGGCGCTCGACTCTGGGGACGAGATCGGGAGACTCGCGTTCTCGTTCAACCGGATGGCACGGAGTCTCAAGGAGTACACGGGGAACCTGCGGAGGGCGAACGCCGAGATCGAGGCGCGCGCAGAGACCATCCAGAAGCTGATGAGTTACACCGAAGACATCCTCGCGAATATCCCCGCGGGTGTGATCACCGTTGACCTGGACGGCAAGGTGACGGTCGCAAACGCGGCGGCCAGAAAGCTCCTGGCGGGGGCGACTGCGGGAAGCTCAAAGGCTGCACCTGCAGCGGCGCAGCCCGGCATCGATCCCGGCCAGGCAGGCCGCGAGCCTGCCGCGACCAGCGTAATCGGCACGCACTACCGCCAGGCCTTTTCAGCGACTCCTGCGATTGTGGCTCTCATCGATGATGCGCTCTCCCAGGGCCGCACGATGCGCGGCTGCGAGACCACGGTGCCAATCAGCGGCGTTTCAGTGACCCTAGTGGCGAGCACCAGCGTGCTGTCGGATAGGAGCCAGCAACCCCTCGGCGTGGCCGTCACTTTCGAGGACGTGACGGAGTTGAGGGCGTTGCAGCGACAGGTGCACGAAGCCGCCAAACTCGCAGCGGTGGGTGAGCTTTCTGCCGGGCTCGCTCACGAGGTGCGTAATCCGCTGGGAGCGATAAAGGCGTGTTCGCAGTTTCTGGAGGACCGCGTTCCGGAGGATGAGTCGCTCGGGAAGTTCACGAGAATACTCGTCCGCGAGGTTGACAGGCTGGACCGTCTGGTGGAAAGGCTTCTCAGCTTCGCGAAACCGAGGGAGAGCGACATGCAGTACGTGGACGTCCACGAGATCCTTGACCGGATGGTGTCGCTCGTCGGTCTGAAGGCGAAACAGGCGAAAGTGGATGTCGTGCGGCGCTACCAGCCCAACCTGCCTAGGGTGTTCGCTGATCCCGAGAAGCTCCAACAGGCGTTCCTTAACATAATGCTCAACGCGATAGACGCCATGCCTTGCGGCGGGGTCCTCGCCGTGGCCACGTCCATCTGCGGGGACTCGGAGCAGGTTGCCAACGGAAGGGTGAGGGTCGATTTTCGTGATACGGGAGTTGGCATCCCGCCGGACCAGCTCGACAAGGTCTTCACCCCGTTCTTCACGACGAGGGAGCGGGGGACGGGTCTAGGCCTTGCCATCGCGAGGCGGGTCGTATCCGAGCATGGTGGAGAGATAACCGTTGAGAGCATGCCCGGGGTCGGGACGGCTTTTTCCGTCTTCCTGCCCGCTGCCCAAGGCGCGACCGTCGAAATAGGCCAAGCAGTGGGCGGCGCCGCTCCGGATGACATGATGACATAACCCGACGCGTGGCGCGATAACGGTTGGGCTGAAGCGCGATCCTCGAACGATGTCCGGCACTTCAGGGGTGCCGGTGCGAGGGAGGGGATGCTGTGGTGCGCAGAAGGCACGGATTGAGTCGCATTCTGGTTCTCATGTCCGGTCTTGCGGTCATGGCCGTCCTTGTCACTGGCTCTGATGTCTTGGCGGCGGGGCCCGCCCCTGCGAAGCGCCGCATAGCGGCGTCGCTTCTGACGAACAAGCATGGGTTCTACCAGGAGCTCGAGGACGGTCTCCTCACGGAGGGGCGCAAGTGCGGTTTCGAACTGGACATCACTTACGCCGAGTTCGATGCCGCAAAACAGGCCCGACAAATCGAGGAGCTAATCTCCAGGAAGCCGGACGCGCTGATCATCTCCCCTTGCGACTCGACTGCTGTAGGTGAGAGTATCGTGAAGGCCAACAGAGCCTCGATCCCGGTGTTCACCGTGGACATCGCGAACCGATCGGGATACGGGAGCGTGGTCTCGCATATCGCGTCGGACAATTTCGAAGGAGGCCGGCTCGCCGGTCAGCTCATGGCAAGAGCCCTGGGCGGAACGGGCAAGGTCATCATCATAAACCATCCCAGCATTACGTCGGTGATGGACCGGGTCAGCGGGTTTCGCGACTATCTCGAGCAGTACCCGGCAATTCAGATCGTGGCGGACATTCCTGCGTGGGGCCAGAGGAGCCGGGCGACTGCCATCATGGAGGACGTCCTCATGATGATGCCGTACATCGACGGGGTCTTTGCTATAAACGATGACTCCGCGCTCGGAGCTCTCCAGGCCATCGAAGCGGCGCGCGTGAAGCGGCGCATCGTGGTGGTGGGTTACGACGGCACCCCCGAAGCCGTGGCGGCCATCCGAGCGTCGAAGATCTATGGAGATGTGGTCCAGTACCCTAGGCAAATAGGAGTGTTGGCCATTCAGACGATCCGCGATCACCTCAACGGGCTGCCGGTGAAGCCCCACATCGCGGTGGGAGTCGGGGTGGTGACCACGGACACTCTGGGAAGCCGGTGAGGCGCGTGCGTTCGAACCATGTGGGCGGCGCATACGCGTGTGGCGCGCGTGCGCGCGGCCAAGACGCGGGCGGGGGACGCGCTCAAGCGACCCGGTTCGACGCAGGGAAGGGCAGGTGCATGTGAGGCTTTGGCTCCGGAGACGGCGGGTTTGAGAGACAAGGGAGACGCGAAGAAAGCGACTTCCGTCCTGATCGTGGACGATGACGAAGGCATTAGGGAGACGCTCGAGGCCGTGCTCTCGGAGGAAGGTTACGAAGTGGCCGCGGCGGGCACCGGCAGGGACGCGCTGGAGCTCGCGCGAGGGCGCGAGTTTCACCTTGTCCTCCTCGATCTCCGAATGCCTGACATGAGTGGGCTCGAGATACTTCCGCGGCTGCGGAGCGAGCTTCCACGAACGCCGGTCATCATCATGACGGCTTACGGAACGATCAAGACCGCTGTGGAGGCGGTGAAGCAGGGGGCTTACGATTTCGTCTCGAAACCTTTCGACCTCGATGAGATGCGCATCACCATAGAGAAGGCCCTTGCGCACGAACGCCTCAAGATGGAAAACGAGCGCCTCCGGACCATGCTCGAAGACGAGCTCGCGTTCCAGGAGATCGTCGGCAGGAGCGGCAAGATGCGGGCGGTATTCGAGCTCATCAGGAGGGTCATGAACCATGACGTGACCGTGCTGATCGTCGGGGAGAGCGGGACCGGGAAGGAGCTCGTCGCGAAAGCGATCCACTGCAACAGCCCCCGCCGCGCGGGGCCGTTCCTGAAGGTGAACTGCGCCGCGCTGCCCGACCCTCTTCTCGAAAGCGAGCTCTTCGGCTACGAGAAAGGCGCGTTCACCGGAGCCCAGACGCGCAAGCCAGGTCGTTTCGAGCTCGCCGACGGCGGGACGCTCTTCTTGGACGAGATCGGTAATATGAGCCCGTCGATGCAGGTCAAGCTCCTGCGCGTGCTCCAAGAAAGGGAATTCGAGCGCGTGGGCGGCAAGAGCGCGGTCAAGGTGGATGTGAGGATACTGGCGGCGACCAACGCGAATCTCAAGTCTGAAGTGGCGAGAGGCGCCTTCCGGGAAGACCTGTACTACCGGCTGAACGTGGTTCAGATCCACGTGCCGCCCCTGCGCGAGCGGAAAGAGGACATCCCCCTGCTTGTCCAGCACTTCATCAAGGAGTTCAACGTGTCACTCGGGAAGGAGTTCGCTGGCGTCTCGCCTCAGGCCATGAACTGCCTCACGAGATACGACTGGCCCGGCAACGTGCGCGAGCTCAAGAACGCCATCGAAGCGGCGATGCTCCTTGGTGAGGGACCGTTCATCATGCCCGAGCACCTGCCCGAGGAAGTTGCCGACAGTGGCTCTGACACCAGGGGGGAACATGGGCAGGCTGCGCGGGGAGGGGCGACAGCTGCGGCGCAGGGGTCAGCTGGGTCGAGCCGGCTGGCTCAGCCGACCCAGCCGGCTCCGTGGAGAACGGGCGGAACCTCTCACGGCCTTGAGTCCGGCCCGAGAGCGTCTGCCACCGGCGGTTCGCCCCAAGTCCCCGCCGGTCATCCCTCAAGTGAGCCGCTTGAAGCGGTGGAGCGCGAGCACATCCTGCGCGTGCTGAGACAGTGCTCGTGGAATCAATCCAAAGCTGCTTGGGTGCTCGGCGTGCACCGCAACACGCTTCGCAAGAAGATAAGGGATTATAAGCTCACGAGGTCCGAGCCTTGAGCGGAGCCTTGAGACGCCTCCGTACTTGGCCTGCGCTGCTTAGCCCGTGCGAGTCTATGCGCTACCGGGCGCTGCCGGCCTTCGGCCCGCCGCCCGGCTGCTTTGTTGCAGGCCAGCGGTGTTCGACCTTGTTCACGGCGAGCACAATCGGCGTGAGGACGACCGCGGCGAACACGGCCTCGGGTACGCCCTGCAGGAGCGCGATGGCAAGCGCCCCCTGCTTGCCGGAGAGCGGGATGTACCCGAACGCCACCGCAAGCCCAAGTGTGCCCACGGTATTCGTGGCGCTACCAGCTGCGGCAGCCACGGGTATGCCCCAGGCCTTCCTCCCGCAGGCGCGATACACGAGGTACGCCACGACTCCGATGAGGAGTCTGGCGGGAATGACGACGCGAGGGTCGCCCAAGAATCTCAAGGTGAACAAACCGAATATGAGACCCACGAGCGATCCCACTATGGGGCCTTCCAGGATTCCCGCGAGTTCGACCGGAAGGTGCATCAGAGTTGCGGCGCCAGCGGGGGTGGGCACGGGGATGAAGCCCATCCCAGTCATGCCCAAGACGAGGGTCAGGGCCACGAGAAGCCCTGAGACAACGACCTGCCTGGTATCAAGTTTCACGATACGACACCTCCGTTCCAGCCCCTTCTCGGGTGCCGGACGATTTTGGGGGGCCGGCCCTCCGCCTGCCGGCAGTCTGGTCGCTTGTCGGGCACCTGTCCTGCGCGGGCCGGGCACGTGCCAGCGAGGTGTGAGGCACGCGTCGGGCATGTGCCCAGCATGTGTCGGTCGCGAGTTCCAGGTCCGATGGGATCCTGGTCTCTAACCTATCAACAAGCTTGATCTGAGGTTTCGCGTAACGCAGGGGAAAACCCTGCATGAACCGCTGTGTTTTGTCGGAGCGCTTCATCGCGTCAGCGCCATCGCCGTTTCCATCGCTCTCACTACTATGACTATGCCGCACCGCGCGGCCGAATGTGGTGCCCGCAAGTCGCAGACGGCAGCCGTGTTAATCGGGCACGGTGGAGGACGGGACAGGGGGAGGGGAAGGGGGAGCGCAAGCCCTCACGTTCCTCCAAGCCGCGGGAAGACGCGAGGTGCGGCGCCTAGCCTCGCCCTCCGGAGGCCACGTCTCGAGCTGCGGGCACTCCGGCTGCGGTGGTGGCGGCTCCTACGGCACGCAGCACCGACACTGCCACCACTTCAGCCGCCGCGGCCCCGAGCACGGTGACATCCGTCGCCTTGTCACCCGTAAGTGGTTTGTCACCTGTGGACAACGCGAATACCACGTCTCCGTCGTACATCGTGTGTATGGGACGAATCACGCGCGCGAGGCCGTCGTGGGCCATCTGGGCCAGCTTGTTGGCCCCTTCCTTGTCGAGGCGCGCGTCCGTCGCTACGACAGCAAGGGTTGTGTTGCCGGATGGGAACACGTCGGCTACGGCACCCGCGGCAGCCGACGAAATGTCCGGCTGCAGGAAACGCCGGGTGTCCCTATCGTACGCACCCGCTATGACCCGCGCGGAATCCGGATCCACCACGTCGCCCAAGGCGTTCACCACCACAATCGCGCCGACCACGACGGGCTCAAGAGCACCGCCGGGCCTCGGCAGTCTCACTGACCACGTTCCGGTGCCCCCCTTCATTGAGCATCGAGCCCCCCGTGTCTTGCCGACGGTGGCGCCGAGACCCGCCCCGGAGTTCCCCTCGGCCGGCGGACCCGCGGACGCCGCTGCGCACGCCGCGTATCCCATGCGCTTGTCCGGCCGCACCTTAGGGTCGCCGATGTCGAGATCGAATATCACCGCGGCGCCCACGATGGGCACGACGCCGTAGCCTGTGTCGAATCCGACAGCGCGCTCCTCGAGGAACTGCATGGCGCCGCATGCGGCGTCGAGGCCGAAGGCGCTGCCCCCGGCCAGCATGACGGCGTGGATCCGCTCGACCAGGTTGCACGGGCGCATGAGGTCGGTTTCGCGAGTCCCCGGCGCTGACCCTCGCACGTCCACGCCCGCCACGGCGCCGCCCATCGCCAGCACCGCCGTGCATCCTGTCAGCGCCGAATCGTCCTGCGCATGTCCTACTAGAATTCCTCGCACGTCAGTGATGCCGGGCAAAGCCGCACTCCTCCTCGATTCTCACCTTGACTCCGCCTTGGCTGTGGCCCTACCTTGACCGTTACCCGTAGGCCACGACCGACTTCTGCGCCACAGCCTGCTTCTTTGCAGGTCACTTCCGGGGCAGCCTCTTCCTATGCAATACGCCGGCGCCGTCAGGTTTCCTGCAACCCCGGGAGGGCGGGGGAGGGCACTAGAGGTAGGGAGGAAACGCCTGAAGCGACGGTTTGTCGGCCGGACCAAGGTTTTCGGTCCACGGGATCTTTTTGTTGTTCACTTGTGGTTGAGAGGAAGGAATCACGCGAGGGGCGTCGTAGTATGACATTAGTTAGGTAGACTAACTAACCATATCGAGATGTGCCGACAAGCTTCGCCGAGCGACGAGCGCCGAGCCACCCTGAATGACACTGTGAAGCGAGCCGGCAAAGCGCGCGTGGTTGCTCATGGTTGAACGTTGAATGCAACTCGAGCGCGAAGGGACGAGCGCTAGTGAAAGGGGACAGCACACTGGTGGAGCGAGGTCATAGCCCGCAGGCTGCAAGGGATCACAACAGGGCGCTCATACTCCGTCTCATCCGTGACGCCGGCCCGACTTCCAGGGCGGAGCTCGCGCGGTTGAGCAGGCTGAGCAAACCCGTCGTGACTGACATCGTCGACGGCTTGTTGCACTGCCAGCTCGTCAGGGAGACGACCAAGGGCGAGGCTGTCCTTGGGCGCAAGCCGATCCTCCTTGACATCAACCGTGAGGCCCTCTGGGTCATGGGCATCGACCTCTCCCGCAACCATGTAGACCTGCTCATTACGGATCTCCTTGGAAAGCCACAGCGCAAGATGTCCCGGCGAGTGTCGTTCGAGGACGAGGACTCCGGCTACCCGGAGCGGGTCGTCAAGTACGTCACCGACATCATCCGCGACTCCGGCGTTGATCAGTCTCGCATAGCGGGGATCGGCATCGGCTACCCCCTTCCTCTCAGCCACGCGCAGCGCATGATCGTGTCCGACGGCCAGGTCGTTGGCTGGAAAACGGTCAGGCTGAAGGAACTGATTCAGAGCGAGTTCAATGTCCCCGTGTACCTGGAGAACGACGCTAACGTCGCCGCGCTCTACGAGAAGTGGTACGGCGAGGCGACGGACTTCAAGGATTTCTTGTTCGTTTTGGTAGGCAACGGAGTCGGCTGCGGCATCATGATCGGCGGGAGCATCTACCGGGGGACCCACGGAATCGCCGGAGAGATCGGTCACATGAGCATCGATCCGAACGGCCCGAGATGCCTCTGCGGGAGCCGGGGCTGCCTCGAGACCTTGGTGTCGGTGCCCCGCCTCGCGTCACAGGTGTTGGAGGAAGACGTGAAGACGGGCCGTGCCGGCGACGGGCTACCCACACTGGATGAGATATGCAAGCGTGCGGTGCGCGGCGACTCTGTCGTTGCGGAGAAGATCCACGAAATGTCGGAGTATCTTGCCATAGGCATCACCAACCTCGTGAACACTTTCAACCCGGAGGCGGTGGTGATCGGTGGGACCATAGCCAAGCTGGGCGACTCGCTGAAGGAGCCTCTCATGAATGCTCTAGTCGCGCGGGCCCACCCGCTGTTCGCGGACAAGACGAAGGTGGTCCTGTCCCACCACTCTGAGGACGCCGTGGCAAGGGGAGCGGCCGTGCTAGTGATCGAGAGCTTCTTCCAAAATCCCCAGAGATACGTGCCGGAGCTCGCGAATGGGCCCAGGTCTCGCGCCACCTCAGAGGGTTGAGGGGTCGAGGCGTTGCAAGCGCAGTGGCCGATGAGTAGGGCCGCGGCCGCCGACGAGAAGGGGGCACGGCGGCTGACCAACGTGCACGGTCGTCGACGAACGGGGTGCGGCCGTCGACGCGTGAGTCCCCGGCCTCGGCTCGCCTTGGCGAAGGGGCGCGCACGTGCCGCAGCGCGGAGGCACGCCGTTCCGCGGACGGCCCGTGGGATGACCGCGGACGCTGAAAGCAGGGCTCCTCGGGTGAAGGGAGGGGAGAGCGCGCAGTTCACAAAGTGGAGGGGGTATTTCTCCTGACAAGGTGAAGCGGTACCGAATGTGCGAGGGGAGCGCAGGCTTTGAGGCGCGGGGCGCTCGGTGCCTGGCTTCTGTTGTGTTCCGTTCCAGAGCGCTCACGCGGAGTAGTGGTGTGGTCTGTATGCGTCAAGGCGGTTTTGGGATTGACCTGGCCAGATCCCATGTGCGGGACACAATCCGATTGACCCGATACGGAAGGAGGAAACCCAATGAAAGCCTCATGGATTCGGAGAGTCTCCTTGGCCTGTGTCTTAGTGCTCCTCCTCTGCCTGTCGGCAGCCGAAGCCGCGCCGGTGACCCTGCGGATCATGGCGAACGCCGTGAAAGGCGGCAAGAACACTCAGGATGCCGAGTGGATCGAGAAGATGATCCCCGAGTTTGAGAGCGAGATGAAGGCCCAAGGCCAGGATGTGCGCGTGGAGTTCGTGCCGTCTGGAATCAACGACGAAGATTACAAAGCCAGGCTCGCTTTGGACATCAAGGGCGGAGGCGGTCCTGACGTCATCGCGTTCGACCATTTCTGGGTGCCGGAGTTCGCCGAGGCCAAGTTCCTCCTGCCCTTGGACTCCTACCTCAAGACGTGGCCCGACTGGAGCCAGTACTTCGACACCATGAAGGCGATGGGCTCGTACCAGGGCAAGACTTACCTGGTCATGGCCGGGACCGACGTGCGGATGATCTATTACAACAAGGAGCTATTCAAGAAAGCCGGTATCCCGGTTCCGTGGCAGCCCAAGAACTGGGAGGAGCTCCTCCAGGCTTGCCGAACCATTAAGCAGAAGCTGCCGGGCGTGACTCCCATCCAGCTTAACGCGGGGGTGGAGATGGGCGAGGCCACGAGCATGCAAGGCTTCTACATGGCCCTCTGCTCGGCGGGCGGATGGATATACAACTGGGACACCGGAAAGTGGATCGTGAAGAGCCCTGAGCTGCTGGACGCTCTCAAGCTCTACAAGACCATCTATGTAGACGAAAAACTCGGCGATGCCATGCTGCAGGTATCGCCGAAGGCTCGCGACAAGTCGTTCGCGCTGTACTCCACCGAGAAGATAGCGATGTACGTCGAGGGCACTTGGATGTGGTCGTCGGTCATCGCGCCAAACGGCGCGTGGGCCATCCCGGACCGCGACACCAGGATCGGGTGGGCCGCATTCCCCGGCAGTGGCAAGCCCGGGGCTCCCGCTTTCGCGTCCGTGTCAGGCGGGACGGGCTGGGTGGTGAATCCCAACACGAAGCACCCCGACCTTGCATTCAAGCTCCTGGCGAAGCTGAACTCCGCCCAGGCGCGGGTGGCCTACTGGAAGCTGAAACCGGGCATACCGGCCAGGAAGGATCTTGCCGACATGCCCGAGGTCAAGGCCAATGAGTTCATCTCGGAGACCACGAAGAAGCTCGTTCCCTACACGACGTACCGTCCCGGACAGCCCGCCTATCCTCAGGTGTCCTATCAGGTGCAGCTCCTGACGGAGCGGGTGGTGACGGGGCAGATGACTCCCGAGCAAGCTCTCGACGCCTACGCGAAGGCCATGACGGAGATCGTGGGCGAAGCGAACGTCGAGATCAAGAAGTAGCGTCCGCGCACGCGACGCGACGCCGGGCGGTCGCCGCTGCTTACGGGCCGGCCACCGCCCGGCGGGCGCGCCGAACCGGTCGGTTCGGTCGACTCGGTCCGTCAGGTCCGCTCAGTCAGTCCGGCCGGGTCGGGTGGGGTCGGGATGTCTCACAACGATGCGAGCCGTCCCGTCTCTCGCGCCTTCGTCTCGCGCGCCTGTGCGCTTGGCACTGCGTTGAACCGAAAGGGGAGCCCTAGAGTGCAGCATGACAACCCCATCATATCGCGCCGGACCGCGATGGCGTTCATGTCTCCGGCCTTGGTCTTCGTTGGAGTGTTTCTCGCGTTCCCGGCCTTCTGGGCGATATACATCGGCCTCACGAACCTCACTCTCACAGGGCGGGCGGCCATAGAGCCGAAGGTCGTCTGGCTCGCGAACTTCGCAGCCATCCTGCGCGATCCCCTCTTTCGAAGCTCGCTGTGGATAACGCTGCAGTTCGTGTTAGGATCCGCCATCGTAGGACAGATGGGTCTGGGGCTCGCCCTGGCGCTCCTCTTGCACGGCAGAAGGGGCATCCTCAGAGACATCGCCTCGAGCGTCGTGATCCTGGCCTGGATCATCCCTGAGGTCGTGGTAGCCTACCTCTGGGTCGCTTTCCTCGATAGTGACTTCGGCCTCCTCAACTCGATACGGAGTGCCGTAGGTCTCAGGCCGGTCAACTGGTTCTTCGAGCATCCGGTGCTGTCGATAGTCCTCTTCAATGCCTGGAGGGGAACGGCGTTCTCAATGCTTCTTTTCGGGGCGGCTCTCCAGACCATCCCACCGTCCTATATAGAGACGGCCGACGTGATCGGCGCTTCAGGTTGGAGGAAGTTCCGGGACATCATCTTGCCGCTCATACGCCCTCACATCGTAACCGGGGCAGTCCTGGTCACCATTTGGACCTTCAACGTGTTCACTCCGTTCCTTCTGACCGGGGGCGGGCCCGCGTTCAAGACCGAGCTCGTGTCCATATACACCTATCGCAACGCGTTCAAGTATTTCAAGCTCGGGTACGGCAGCGCCATTTCCACCTTGATATTGCTCATCAATTTCGCCCTCGCCACGGTGTACATGAGGCTGGCGCGGGCAAGGAGGGCGTGACCGTGAGGAGAGTGCTTTCCGCAGTCGCTCTCATGGCACTGGCCGCGGCGTTCGCTTTGCCAATCATGTGGCTCGTCACGGCGCCCTTCAACGCCAAGCCTTCCCTGGCGCTTTCGCTCACCAAGCCGACGTTGGAGAACTTCTACGGCGTGTTCAAGAACCCCGCGGCAGTCACCGGCCTCAAGAACAGCCTGGTTCTGTCCACATCCACGATGCTCGTCGCCACCATCGCGGCGACGATGGCGGCTTACGCCTTCTCACGGGCGTGTTTCCGGGGCCGAGAGACCATACTCTACATCCTGATCCTTCTTTCGAGCGTGGTCTCGGGCGTGTCAGCCATGGTGCCTCTCTACGTGCTCATGCAGTCGCTTGGCCTTCTCGACACACACCTCGGAGTCATACTCGTGTATGTGGGGGGCCTTCTTCCAACCAACATGTTCATCATGAAGGACTTCGTGGACTCGATTCCGCGTTCGTACGAGGAAGCGGCCCTCGTAGACGGGAGCACGCCGGCCCAGGTGCTCGCGAACATAGCCTTCCCCCTGTGCAGGCCGGGTATGGCCGTCATCGCAGTGCTGATCTTCGTGAATACCTGGAGCAACTTCTTGGTTCCGTTCATCCTTCTGCGGTCACCGTCCAAGGCCCCCGCGTCGGTTGCGATATACTCTTTCTTCAACGAGGTCGGAATTCCGATTCTCGGGCTCATCGCGGCTTACTCATTCATTTACACGATCCCCGTGGTGACTCTGTACATCATAGTGAACCGGAAGTTCGGGTTCAGATTCTACGGGGGCATCAAGAGCTAGGGGGAGTCTCTATGGCCGAGGTTCGCCTCGTCAACGTATCGAAGACGTTCGACAGGGTCGACGCCGTGAGCGACGTCACGATCGCTATTGAGGACGGTGAGTTCTTCACCCTCCTCGGGCCGTCCGGGTGCGGGAAGACCACCACGCTCAGAATGATCGCCGGCCTCGAAAGGCCGACGTCAGGAAAGGTTTTCATCGGTGATCGGGATGTGACTGACCTTCCCCCCAAGGCGCGCAACGTGGCGATGGTTTTCCAGAACTACGCTCTGTACCCGCACATGACGGTGGCGGAGAACATCGGCTACCCCTTGCGAATCCGCAACAAACCCCGCAAGGAGATCGAAGAGCGCACGATGGAGGTCGCCCGCAGCCTGGCGATCGCGGACCTAGTGCAGCGAAGGCCTGCTGAGATAAGCGGTGGCCAGCAGCAAAGGGCCGCGCTCGCAAGAGCGATAGTGCACGAACCGAACGTGTTCCTCTTCGACGAGCCCCTGTCTAATCTCGATGCGAAGCTCAGGACCGACGCAAGGACGTTCCTGAAGCACCTCCGGGAAACCCTGGGAATAACCACGGTGTACGTTACCCATGATCAGTCCGAAGCAATGGCGATGTCCGATCGGATCGCCGTCATGGACAGGGGGAAGGTCGTCCAGGTCGGACCGCCCCTCGAAGTGTACAGACATCCCGCCAACACGTTCGTGGCCGAGTTTCTTGGAAACCCACCGATGAACCTCATCCGGGGCACGTACCAGCTGGTAGACGGAAAGCCGGCCGTCGTAGTGGACGGCTCCAGCGTGCCGCTAGCGGACGCTCAGCCCGCCCTGGATCGCCTCGTGCCCGGAAGCGAGGTCATCCTCGGGATCCGGCCTGAGGACCTCGCCATCGACCTCGAAGCGGAAGAGAGCGAGCCGGACGGGGAGCCCCGTCAGCTGCGTCAGGGGATCGCGGGCGAAGTGTTCGTGGTGGAGCCTCTCGGCTACGAGACACTCGTGAGCGTTAGGACACGCGCAGGCACAGTGAAGGTCAAGAGGTTCGAAGACCTCGACGTCCTCCCTGGGCGCCGGGTGCGGCTTACCCCCAATGCGCGAAGAATGCGCCTGTTCGACGCCAGAGGCGAGCGAATTCCATGCTGAGGCGTGAGACGGGGGCGCGCGACTCAGGCAATCCGCGTTTCGGCGCTTGAAAGCCTCCGAGCCGTGCTCTCTACGGCCTACTCGTAGGATGGTGATCTAGCACGATGAACGTCGGTACAGGGTATTCACAAGTCTATTCCGGGGTCCTGACCAGGGACGACTCGCGCAGCCTCAGGAGGTTTGACTTCTTCGTCCCGCCCGGCGCCACGGACGTCTTCGTCATGCTCGTGTACAGCCCGCGTCGCGAGGACGAGCGGGGTGCTTTGGGGCCGCGGGACTTCAGACGGCGATGGGCGGCGGAAATCGATCGCTACCGTGGGAAACTCGAGCGTGTGGGCGATCAAGACCTCCTTGCCTTCTTCGAGCGATTCGTTGACGGGGCGTGCACGCGCGTCCAGCCCCTTCAAAACCTCCTCAACCTCGCGATCTTCGACTCACAAGACCATTTCCGCGGACGGTGGGACTCCCCTCAGCACTTCGGGGAATGGGTGAGGATCGGCGAGGTGAGCGCCACACGGGGCTTCGTGGCGGGCGACGTTCCGCCAGGCCGGTGGACCATCGTTCTGGAATGTCACGCTGTCGTGACAGACGTGTGTTCTTTCGAGATAGGCGTGAGGTGCGCGGTCTCCGACGGACTCTGGCTCCGCGGGGAGCTCCACGCCCACACGAACCACAGCGACGGCGCGCTCACCCCGGCAGGGCTGGTTGAGGCTGCGCGCGAAGCCGGGCTTGATTTCATCGCGATCACCGACCACAATACGGTGAGCGGGTTGGCGGAGCTCGGTTCGGCAAGCGATTCGGCTGCCAAGCCGATCGTCATCCCCGGCATGGAGCTCACCACTTTCTACGGTCACGCGGTCGCCCTCGGTGTGTGCGAGTTCATACCGTGGCACGATGCGTCTAAGGGCGACGGCCTGAATCGGCAGGCGAGAGAAGTCCGCAGGCTCGGGGGGCTCTTTTCGGTCGCCCATCCCTTCAGCGTGGGCTATCCGGTGTGCGCGGGGTGTGAGTGGGAGTACGAGGACACCGACCCGGGACTCGTGGATCTCATGGAAGTGTGGTCGGGCCCTTGGACGAGCCACGTCATGTGGAATGTCCCGGCGATGCGCTGGTGGGACGATCTCCTGTGCAAAGGCTATCGCGTGACGGGCGTGGCGGCGCGCGACGCCCACAAGCGGGAGCAGCTCTTCGAAAGGGAGACCGCAGACACATACGTGTGGGCCCGGTCACTTACGGTGCGCGACGTGCTCGAAGGTTTGAGGAGCGGCCGAGTGTACATTAGTTCCGGTCCGCGCCTGAACTTCTCATTGACCGTTTCCGGCGATGGCGGGCGCTTTCTCCCGGGCGATCGCGCTCGGATCCCGAGCGGCGCGAGATTAGCACTGCGGGTTGAGCTTGCAGACCCAGCGGGCGAGCTTAGGAAGAGCGCACGATGGGGCGACCTCCTGGCCCGCGTCGTCAAGGGCACGAGGGAGCACGGGGCACATGCGGTGTTCACCTCGCAGGTTCGCTGTAGTGGCGACCGCGGCGATCGCGGCGGCAGGGGCGACTGCGACGGCGCCCGCGACTGCGACGGCAGCGCTGAGCCCATCGAGTTCGAGGACACGACGGTCGGCGACGCTTGGTATCGGTGCGAGATCCTCGTGGACGGCAAGTCCAGGCTCCCGGGTCCTCATTTCATCGCTCTCACGAACCCCATATTCGTCGAGGTGATTTCGAGTGAAGCACATTGAGGCCGTGGTCGTATCCCACACACACTGGGACCGCGAATGGTACTTGCCGTTCCAGCAGTTCAGAGCGAGGCTCGTCGCCCTGGTTGATTACGTGATAGACCTGCTGGAGCGAAAGGAGTCCTTCAGGTGTTTCACCCTGGACGGCCAGGCGATAGTGCTCGACGACTACCTCGAGATTCGTCCCGAAAACGAGGAGCGTCTAGGGCGCCTCATTCGCGAGCGAAGGCTCCTCGTGGGTCCGTGGTACGTGCTTCCTGATGAGTTCCTTTCAACAGAGGAAGCATTGGTACGAAACCTCCTCGTCGGGGGCAGGGTGGCGAGGCGGTTTGGCGCGGTCATGGGAGTCGGGTATGTCCCGGATCCGTTCGGCCACATCGGCCAGCTGCCGCAGATTCTTCGGGGTTTCGGGATCTCCTCGGCGGTTTTCTCGCGTGGGATGGGGGATGAGGGGGAGGCTCTGGGCGCGGAGTTCAGGTGGCGCTCGCCTGACGGCAGCGAGGTGCTGGGAATCTGGCTGCCGGCTCATTACGGGTGTCTCACCCCTGTCGGAAGCTTCAACCCTTGGGAGTCCGACGCGAGGTTCGCGGTGGGTGGACATGCAGCCTTGCCGCTAGATGAGGCGGTGCGGTTCACGCGCAACCTCGTTGAGCATCTCGCGGCACGCTCGAGAACGGGAGTCGTGCTTCTAGACACCGGCTCGGACCACCTCGCTCCGAGGCAGGATCTTCCCGAGATCATCGAACGGCTACAGGCAGCGCTGAGGGAGGTCGAACGCGCCCCGGCAGATGTCCTGGGTGTTCGGCTAGTGCAGGGAAGCCTCGAGGACTACGTGCAGAAGGTGCGCGAGCGAATTGGACACTCAGGCCGTGCGGCTGGAGAGAGCGAGGCCGCTGGCCACGAAGCACTTCCTGCGGGTCAAGCGCTCTCTGCGCACGATGAGCTCCCCGTGCACGAGGGGGAATTCAGGGGCAGTCGCTACCAAAACATGCTCTACAGCGTGCTGTCGTCGCGGATCCCGCTCAAGCAGCTCAACTACGAGGTCGACGCCTGGCTCACTCACTACGCGGAGCCGCTGGCGTGTGCTGCGTGGTTATTCGCGGGGCGTAGGTACCCCACCGAGATGCTGAAGCTGGCGTGGAGACTCTACCTTCAAAACCAGGCCCATGACAGCATCTGCGGGTGTTCCACAGACGAGGTCGCGGTGGAGATGACGGCCAGGTACACTCAGGCGCGCGAGATCGCCGCCGCGGTTGCCGCCGAGAGTCTCGCGAGCCTCGCAAACCTCGTGCGGCATGTTGGTCCGGTAGCCGCGAGCGACACAGATGGCACAGGCGACACCGCCCCCATGGCCGACACCGCCCGCGAGGCCGAGACAGCCCGCGAGGCCGACGCGGCCGGCACGGCCGACAGGACAGACAGGGCCGATAGGGCTGATAGGGCCGACAGGGTGAACACAGACCACTCCGCCGCCGGGACCGTCGCGGAAGCCTCGACTGCTGTAACCGGGGCGGCGGCGACCCCGAGCGCCCTGAGAAAGACAGCGGCCGCGGGAAGCGCAGCCCTGCCGCTGCTAGTTTACAACCCCAATCCGTGGCCTGTGAGCGGCGTTGTGATCGCACACGTCCCGTTGAGAGAGATCGCGTGCGATGGCGCACACGACGAAGCGGGCAGGGAGTCACGTGGAGAGCCGGGCGGGGAGCCGGGCGAGGCATCCCACGGACGATTGGGGTCAGAACCTGGCACGGAGGAGGGCACCGCCAGCACGCGTTTCGCCGTGACCGACGGAAGTGGAAGAGCTGTGGGCGCTCAGACGCTTGGCCTGACCCGAGCTGCTGGCGCGACAGGGCTGGGATACGGTTTCGATCCGTCGGCCGCGCTGAGCGACGCGGTGCGCCGAGGCGAGCCCGCCATCGACATAGCTTTCCCGGTGAGGGACTTGCCGGCTACCGGGTATCGCGTGTACGGCCTCGCCTCAGCCGCCGTTCAGCCGCCGTCTGACCACGCCGATGAGCTGGTCGGGCGCGTCATGGCGGGCGACAGGTATCTCGAAAACGAGTTCTTGAGAGTGCAGGTCTCTCAGTGCGGGGCGCTCGACGTATGCGACAAGCGCACGGGGTTCGTGTACAGAGGGCTCAATGTGTTCGAGGATTCGGGGGATGCAGGTGATGAATACGATTACTCCCCTGTTGCCGACGAGCCAACGGTGACAAGAGGCGTTGCGGCCTGCGAAGTCACGATCGAGCACCAGGGGCCTTACCTCGGGACGTTGCGGGTCGAGATGCCCTGGGAGATCCCTGCTTCCATTGACCCTGGGCGGAAACGGCGTGCCGCCAAGACTGCGCCGCTCGTCATCGTGACGCGTGTCACGCTCGCGGCAGGCGCGTCCTACGTGGAGATAAGCACGGAGATCGAAAACACCGCTCGCGACCACCGGCTGCGGGCGCTCTTTCCGACGGGAGCGAGGGTCGACCGGGTGTATGCCCGGGGACAGTTCGACGTGGTGGAACGCGACCCGAGGCCGCGTCACGACCAGGAAGGAGCCGGAGGGGCCGCAGGGGCCGGGTGGTTCCAGCCGGCAGCCACGGTCGCTCCGCACCAGGGGTTCGTGGACGCGAACGATGGAGTTCGTGGTTTGGCTGTGGCCACGCGCGGACTCCCCGAGTACGAATGCCTCGTGGAGCGCGACGGGACGGCCACCATCGCGGTGACCCTCTTGCGCTGCGTTGAAAGGATCTCGCGGGATGACCTGGCCACGAGGAAGGGCCACGCAGGTCCGCCAGTATTCACGCCAGGGGCACAGTGCCTCGGCAGGCACGTATTTGAGTACGTTGTGGTGCCTCACGCTGGTTGCTGGTCGACGGGCGACGTCGGATCGATCGTGCAGCGATACATGTACCCCTGCGCGGCTTACTTGAGCACTTGTCATGCGTGGGCTTTGCCGGCGGAATTCGATCTTTCCCGAGCGGAACTGAGCCTCCTCGGGCTGAGAGACGACTGTAGGGGCGAGGACGGAGACAGGTGTGGAGATGGGTGTGCGGCTGAGTGCGGAGATGGAGATGGAGATGGAGGCGGCTGGTGCAAGGCGAGCGTCTTGGTGGTGAGTGCCGTCAAGAAGGCGGAGGATGGCGGCGACCTCATCGTGAGGCTTCATAATCCTAGTGAGCGGGAGATCAGCGCGCGGCTGACAACCGGCGTGCGCCTGGACGAAGCGCGCCTCGTAAGGCTCGACGAGACACCGGTTGAACCTGTGGCTTCGGAGCTCGCTCACGGAGGCGACGAGCGCGCTCTCGGCCCCTTCAGCTCTTCGGGCAGTCCTGGTGACCCGGGCAACCCGGGCGACCTAGACCTCGGCCACCAGAGCCAGCTAGGCCGGCAGGGCCAACAAGGCCGGCAGGGCCGGCCAAGTCAGCAAGGCCAGCAAGACCGGCAGGGCCAGCAAGGTCAGCAGAGCCAACAGGGACTCGGCAGCGCGTGTGACCCAGACGATCCGAGCTGCGCGCGCTACCTGTGCGACCCTTGTGTCCTGCGCGGCCCTTACGAGCTCGGGCTTCGCGTGAAGCCCAAACAGGTAGTCACCCTTGCCCTCGCCGCGCGTCCTTTTGTGCCGCGTTTAGGCTAAGGGTCATCCGGAAGGCCTAGCCGTCCAGCCGTCTGGCGGCGCGTTGCCGTGGAGGTGTCGTTGCGTGCACGGCTCAACTCACCCGCCTGAGGACGTCCACGGCGAAGTCAAGAACGATGTTCCCGCATGTACGCGTCTTGAACCGCAGGCTTCGCGAGAGCCGTCGGACAAGGCGCGACCTCGTCCTTATGATTGGCAGAGCGCGCAGAAACCGTGCCACGCGCGAGCTTCCTCCCGCCGTTCCGATGTAGGCCCGCGCCATCTCTATGAGTTTCGACGCGTCGAGGCCCACTTCCGCCCACGACGAAAACTCGTCGAGCCAGGGCTTCACTTCCTCTACGAACTTACGGTTGGGATTGCCTGTCAGCATGGCGGCGGCAGCCTTCATCTCCAGCATGTACGAGGACAGAATGCCCGCAGCTTCGCCCAGCTCGCCGCTTTGCGCTCGCTTTCGCGCCCTTTCGAGGACGGACGCGATCCCCGGCGGATCGTCCTGGTGAAGCGGGCTCATGGCGCACGCATCGGCAAAGAGGGCGCACGCACCGAGGGCGTCGCGGCCAAGGACGCGGGCCACGGCGTCCTCCCAGGCCGACTGCGGGTCATATCGCACGGGGTCATCTAGGTAGCGCGCGGCGGCGGCGAGCGGGATCTTGGAGGCCTCGGCCTGGTTCATTGGGTTCAGGAAGACTCCTTTGGCCGCCTCGGGAAGGTAAGGGCTTCGGCCTGTATACGGCCCGATGTGGAGCTCGGACTTCATGGGACCGTCGTTCACGGGATAGTTGTCCCAGTACGTCACCGGCCTCTTCAGAGACTCGGCCACGGCCTTCGTGTGTTCCAGCGTGAGCTCCTTCGAACACACCACCGGCCCGGTCCACATGACGTCGATGGCGGGATCCAAACCCTCTCCTATCTCGCGGACGTATTCGGTGGCCGGGTCGCCGCAGTACTGCGTCGGGCACACCATGAGCGAGGCTTCGGCCGAAAGCTCCTTGAGACGGGCGTACACGGCGTTCGTGAACGAGACCTGGGCGGCAGCGAGATCGCCGAAGGCCTTCCGGTCCTCGTCATGGCGCAGCTCAGCCGGGATGTCATCGAAGAACAGGGCGAATGCCCGCACTCCCGCGTCGTGCATTGCCTTCAACTTCTCCACAAGGGCATCGAGGTCGCGCTTCTCAGAGTAGCGCAGCGATAGCCCCGGGCTCACCGCGAAGATGAAGGTGATACCGCGCTTGCGCGCGTGCGAGGCAAGCTCGGAAAGTCGAACGAGGATGTCCCCGGGATACGGCGCGCGCCACCTGTGCCTGTGGTAGGGATCGTCCTTGGGCGCGTAGATGTATGCGTTCATCCCGATTTCCGGCATGAAAGAGAGCATGTCCTTTCGCTCGTCGTGGGTCCACGGCTTACCGTAAAACCCCTCCACCACACCTCTCCAGGCGAAGGCTTCGGACATGTCAACACCCCCGTGGTGCGTGGGCAGTTCGCGTGGTCTAGCGTCGACCCGCTGTCGATCGCCCGGCTAACGGCGGCAGCGCCATTCGCTCGGGTCCCCGGAGGGTTACTGGACCTGCTTCTGCCACCCGCCCCTTCTGTGGAGTCTTTCGTTGTGCGCAGTGCCATACTGAAGATTCAGCGAAAAACGACGGATTCCTCCCCGCGCTGACGCGGTAGGCGGTCAGGCCGGCGGTCGTTCCCTGTTTTCCCTGGTACCCGGTTGCCAGGGTGTGCGAAAGCCTGCGCGTGATGTACGGAACGGGTGCGTCGCGATAGGTGCCACACATCAGGCGCCCTCACGGAGGTGTGCCAGCAGGTGACGGACGTCACGTCTCTCGCCCGCACGCGATCTGCGCCGTCCCGGCGACCGCGGGTTCGGTCGTCCTTCATCTGTTGTTCATCTTCGTTCACGCGCATGTCTTCGTCCAGCGTGCAAACCTTCGGACCTACGCCGGCGGGCGAAGGTCCACCGGCCAGTACAAGTACTCCGCCTTCGCCCCGGAAGCGTCGCTCGCGTCAACGAAGATGTCGTATCTCCCTGGGCGGAACGCCCGCCCGAACTTGAGCCTTACCAGAAGCGGCGACGTAGTGGCGTTGGACTCGAAACCTATGGCGAGTTCGGCGAATTCGGGGTGCTCGCGGACAGGGTAGCCGTTGACGTTCACCCGAACTGAGTTGATGTCCAAAGACTTGAGAGCCGCGAGTTCGCGCCCCCCGCGCGGAATGGCGGGCCAGACCTTGAAGACGAGCTCGCGATGGCCGAACACCATGTGGGTCAGCTCTTCTTGCGTGGGCATCTCGCGACCTCCCGGAAGGTCGCTTCCATCGCGGTTGACGACCGTTATGACCGGCTTCATCGAAGCCGCGAAGTCCTTGCGCGCCGCCTCGACCGACCGCTTCTTGAGGAGCACGGCGTTGGCGAAGGCGAGGATGGCTTCTTGCACGGGCGCGCGACCGTCTTTGGCCGTCGCGCCGATGCTGTCGAAGCTGTTCGTGATGAAGGCGTCCACCGACGGCTTTGCGACCTTGTTCCAAAGTGCGTCAGCGATGAGATCGGATCTCAGCAGGGGTCCTATCACGGGAGCGCCATCCAGTGCCCGAAGGGGATTCTCGATGATGTCCACGGTGCGTTCCACCGTCTTCGTGCCGATGCTGCCGTCCGGCGAGGACAGCGATGACGCCAGGGAGTATGCGATCTTGAATATCACGGTTCCGGGATACTTCACCCCCGTGGTATCGAGCGGGCCGATGGGCCGGTCCGATGGACGGGGCCGCCGTCCCATGCGCGCGAGGTGGGCTATCTCTTCGAAGCTCTTGTAGAAGAGCCCGCTCAGCACCCGTTCCACGGACAAGTCGATGTAGTCCGACTGCACGACCTTGGCGGCCTCCCGCCGGATCTGGGGCTGGCGGAGCCGCACGAGATGTTGCATCACGTGCATGCCCAGGAGGATGAGGTTCATGTTACTCCACAGGACGGGGATGTGGTCCTCCGGCAGGCGCACCGCGCCGTCGAAATCCTCAGACGCCAGTGTGATGATGTTCGTGTTGCCGTTCTTGAGGGTTGACAGGCGAGGGAGCGAGATGTTCTCTAGACTGTGGCCGTCCGGCCCGAAGACGAGAAGGCTGTCCACGAGAAACTCCGTGAGCCCGTGGTCGGCCAAGTTGTAGCGCCTGAGAAACAGCGCCGGGTAGTCGTGACCGAGGACACGGTGGGAGTCGGAATACCCCGAGAACGTTGTAAGCTCGTCGGCTATGGCGTCGGGCGGGTCACAGAGACGCCCTCGGCCGTCGGTGCAAGCGTAGTGGGCGTGCCAGTCAGCAAGCTGGTGCGACAGCCACCCGCACGCCACGGCGAGGTCACGCAGCCGATCTTCCTTGCTGTGCCAAGCATCCTCGGGAAGACGGCGCCAGGTGTCGATGAGCGTGTACCCGAAGTTCGGGATGCCCTGCGCGTGGTCGGGGATGGAGTTGTGGGTATAGTCGTACGCTGTGAAGTTGTTGAGCGTGTGGTAGCTCGAGATGGCGTCGGCGCTGTTGGCGGCGAGTATGTACGCGTTCTCCACCTCAGGCGACGAGGTGAGGAGGGCGAGGAGTTCCTGGTTGATAGTGCGCTCGCCGCGCTCGGGGTGAGCCTCATCGCCGCACGCGTTTCCGCTGAGTTCGGCGTCGCCGCCACGGTCGGCGTCGAGTTCCTTCGCCCTTTGGAGGGCGGTTCTATTGATGTGGACGTGTGTAA
Source organism: Bacillota bacterium (assembly GCA_024653485.1). Taxonomy (NCBI): domain Bacteria; kingdom Bacillati; phylum Bacillota; species Bacillota bacterium. The sequence continues at coordinate 38,878 of JANLFY010000007.1, forward strand.
AAGGCCCCCACATGAAAGCGGGGAATATGGGACCTAGGAGGGCTCCAAGGGCGATGCGCCGGAATCGAGACACGGTCATCCCCTCCCTGTGGATCGCGACTATCGTGGCCGTGCAGATGCTGCACAATTACAGTATGCGGATCGTCGCGTGACGGCGCCAGACCCATCATCAGCGAGGCTTCCCAGCCCCTCCAGCCCGGTAAGGTCGAACTCCGGCGTGAACGACGAGTCTTGAGACGCGAAATCCTGCATGAAGCCGTTCTCCAGCCCGATCTCATCGAAGTGGTCCAGAACCTCATCATACTCTTCAGGAGTAAGACGGCGGTTGAGCTCCACGTGCCGTGGCGAGAGGTGCGCCGGCACGTACTGAGACATCACACTGACGTAGGTGTCCCTAGGGAGGTTCGCTCCGATCCAGTCGAGCACCTTCTTGCTGTCCTCGGCAAGGCCCGGTAGGACGAGGTGCCTGACCAGAAGGCCGCGGGCCATGATCCCTTCCGACGAAAACATTGCGGAGCCGACCTGTCTCTGCATCTCGAGGATCGCGCTCGTCGCGCGGGCGAAGTAGTCGCGCGCCGCCGAGTAGTGACTCGCCGGCGCCTCGCCGGAGTACTTTAGGTCGGGCAGGTAAACGTCCACAATGCCCTCGAGCAGCGCAAGAGACTCTGGGAGCTCGTACGCATTGGTGTTGTATACGACGGGGATCGCGAGACCCTGGTCGCGTGCCATGCGAACGGCCCACGCCACCTGCGGCAGAAAGTGCGATGGCGTCACGAGATTGATGTTGTGCGCTCCTTTGCGGGCGAGTCTCGAGAAGACCTCGGCGAGCTCCGGCACGGTGATGTCTTTGCCGAATCCTCCGTGGCTTATGGTGTGGTTTTGGCAGAAGACGCAGCGGAGGTTGCAGTGGGAGAAGAACACGGCACCCGAGCCGTTGGTCCCGCTCACACAAGGCTCCTCCCAATGGTGAAGCGACGCTAGGGCCACCCTTGGCAAGGCGCCGGCGCCGCAGAAACCCGTCTCCCCGGCAAGGCGGTCTTTCCCGCACAGCCGCGGGCACAAGCGGCAGTTGCGGAGCATTCTCAAGAGGTGCTCCGGCATGCCGCCGAAGGCGTCTTGAGACGATGACCCGCCGGTGAGGTTCATGTGGCCCTGGGAGCGAAGTCCACGGGGGTGTCCGGGCGGGTCACACGCGCGGCGCGCGGCCCGTGATGTAGAGAGATTCGATGGAGTGCTGGGAGTGTCGCGTGCGCTACTCACACCGCAACACCCGAACATTGACCCTTCGCGAGCGCGGGCCGTCGAACTCGCAGAAGAACACCCCCTGCCAGGTGCCGAGCGCGAGATCGCCGCCTTCGACCGGAATGGTTGCGGAAGATCCCACCAGCGTCGCCCTGATGTGAGCGGCGGCGTTCCCCTCCGCGTGGCGGTAAGCCCCGTGCCTCGGTACCATCCTCGTCAGCGCTTCGAGGATGTCGCGCGCCACGTCGGGATCGGCGCTCTCGTTGACGGTCACGCCCGCCGTGGTATGCGGCACATATACCAGGCACACGCCGCGTTCGACTCCCGACTCGCGAACGAGCCTCCGCACGTCCGCGGTTATGTCAACCAACTCATCCTGGGCTTTCGTTCTGATGCCTAAGGTGCTCACTGTCATGACACTCAACTCCAATCGCCATGATCCGACGGCCTCTTTCTACCGCTCCCGTGTTTCCCTCACGTTTCTCCTTCTTTGCCGCGCCTAGGGGCCGGCCGGAGCTTCGCCCCGGGGCGTTCATTGCGGTGGGCCACGCCGAGCTGGAGGCGCTTCGCGCACTTGCCGTCTTATCGCGCCCCCTGGCGCGTCCGTAAACCCCCACACGCGCGCGCACACGCTCGGCCTCGGCCGCATGATAGGGCGGCTGCACGTCGGGTTGTCTGCCGTGCGCCTCGCGCCGCTGTCTTATGCGATGAACTCCCGGACGGCACGGTGTATTCGCTTCAGTGCATGCGCTTCAGTGTACGTGCTTCGCGCGCACGCGACACACCGCCCTCGGCTGAGGACGCGCCTTCAACCGAGGGCGCGCCTTCAGCCGAGGGGCCAACCGAACGCCACCGCCGCGCCAAGCCCGACTCCCGCGAGCACCTCTAGGGGAGTGTGGCCGAGGAGCTCGCGGAGGCGCTCCTCACGGACACGGTGTGTCTTGTAGAGGTCATTGACTATTCTGTTGATGACCCGCGCCTGCCTCCCGGCGGCGCGCCTGATTCCGGCCGCGTCATACAGCACTATCAATGAAAGCACCGAAGCCACGGCGAATATGGGCGAGTTCCAGCCGGATATGCGCCCGACCATGATTGACATGCCCGAGACCAGGCTCGAGTGTGAGCTCGGCATGCCCCCGGGGTTCACCAGGCGCGTGAAATCCGGTCTGCGATTAATCGCATAGTCCACGGCGAACTTCAGCACCTGTGACATGACCCAAGCCAGAAGCGGTGCGAGAAGCGCTGGGTTTCGCAAGACCAACCCTTTCACCTCGGATTCAGATGATTGGGACCCCGACCGTTGTCCCGTCACCTATTGGAAGTTGGAGGCCTCCTCATGAGATCCCCCGTCATGAGATCTCCCGTCCGTCGCGCTGTGACGGACGTCAGGGCAGCCCGGCCGGGCGGTGTCCCCGCGTGGAGTCATGTCAATCATACTTGCCCGCGCGGCGCCTCCGCGACATCCGCAACGACGGCACCGGTTATGCGGACCAGATTCGTGGGAGCGATCGAAAACAGGCTTTTGGGCGTGCCTGCCGCTGCCCATATCTTGTCATACCGGAGCAGATCGCGGTCTAGGAAGATCTCCAGGGCCGACTTGAGTCCGACGGGAGGAACGCCGCCAATTGAGAAACCCGTGATCTCGCGCACTGGTTCCGCGTCCACCTTTTCCACGGGCGCGTTCGTAAGGGCTGAGAGTTTTCCGATCCACGGACGGCTGTGCGCTCGATTACATCTTAGTTTTCAGGTTCGCGAGTGTCAACGTTTGTCCCGCCGAGGGTACACCGGGCTGCGGCCGTCGTTCTGCGCCTGCAGTCCGGCCTCCATCCCGAGATTCGTTTGACGCGGGCGTGAGAACGCCCGAAGCTGGGCTAGGCTCGCATTGGTCTCGTTATCGTCGTGATGGTATGTTCATCCATGCGTGGTATAATGATACCGGAATGTTCCGAAGAATTGGCTTCCGAAGGGTCGACGAATTCCGTTCCAGGGGCGGGCAAGGCCCAACGCCCAGAGCGGAAGGCACGAGCGGAATTCCTGGCGAGAAAGCGTTGCGACCTTTGTTGCGCGTGGTTTGAGGAGCGCAGCGACACAGAGAGCCGGGCGACCCGATGCCCAGTGGGACGAGCCCAGTAGAACGACTAGATAGGCGGTGATACTGGTGGCCGGTTACGAGTCTGCGGGACAGTTTCGGAGCGTGTTCCGTCTGATGGTGGATCTCATGAGGTCAGACCCAAGAGTCCTTGGGGCGAGCCAGGGGCTGAGCCTCACGGTCGGCTTCGCCATCACGGACCTGGACGAGACCTTCCTTCTCACCTTCCAGGGTGGCGAGATACGCGGCGAAGCTGGTGCGGACATCACGTCCGCCCAGATCAAGCTAACCATGGATAGCGAGACTTTCGATGGTGTGTTCAGCGGCGAGGTGGACCCGATGGGCGCGGCCATGTCGGGCAAGATCGCATTCTCCGGAGACCTGGGCCTTGCCATGAACCTCCTTGGAGTGGTGGAGGACCTGCGAAGGATGTACAAGGCGGCCAGGGCGCAGGCTGAGACCGCCTGAGTGCATCCTCATCCGAGAGCTTAGTCAAAGTGACCAGGGACCCCACGTGCCAACCTCATGCGTCTACCAGGGGGGTGATGCCATGAGAGTCCGGGATCTGCTGTTCGTGGCGTTGCGCAACTCGCACGTGCGGCTTGCAGAGTCGTTCCTCATAGTCCTCGGCATAGCCCTGGGGGTCGCCGTCGTAGCGGCGTTCGGCGGCCTGATTGGGAGCGTTGGGGTGCAGACCCGTATGTTCGCCGAAAGCCCTGTGGCTTGGGAAATAGCGGTAATTCCGCGGGAAGAGGCGTACTCGGCACTCTGGGAAGGGGGCACCGGACGGGTACCTGCCGTGCCGGTAGGTCCTGCAGGCACGCCGCCTGCCCGCCTCACCATGCGCGACCTCGAGCGGTTCAGGGACGCCGTGGCTTCCGCGAAATGGGTGTACGTGTGCGAGCACATCGGCTTGCCGCTGCGGCCCGCGCTTCCCTCTCCGGAGAACACGCAGGACCCGCAGGGAGAGATGGCTCGGCCTCCATGGAGAGGATTCGTGGAACTCGTGGCCACGGTTCCCGAGTACTTCCAGGCGTATGGCCTGAAGTTGCGCGAAGGCTCGTTCTTCGTTGACGAAGATGTCGCGTCAGGGGCTAGGGTAATGGTCGTCGGGGATAGGCTTGCGAGGCACCTTGCAGGCGACGCGTCTCCGCTCGGGCAAGAGCTGGTGCTGATAACGGGATCGCGGGGCGGTGGTGGTGAGCAGAGCACACCTAGGTATACGGTGATAGGAATGCTCGAGCCCGTTTCGACGCCGATCGATGGGGAGCGAAGCGGAGGTTCGGCCCTGCCGGGGCCCCTCAGCCAACTCGACACGTTTGGGTTCATCCCAGTGACCTCCGCGCCGGGCTATGGAGGCGAAGATGAGGAACTGCAGGAGATCCGGGTCATGCCAGCATCGGCAGATGCGGTAGCGACCACCCTTGATGAGTTGAGGCGGTTCATCGAGCGGGAGTATCACGGGAGTCTCACGATCCGATCGGAAATCGACGACATGAGATGCGCCATGCGCCAGATGCGCAGTCTCGCAGCAGGTGTCCTGGTCATCGCCTCAGCCGGGATCGTGATCGCCTCCATCAACATCCTCAACCTGATGATGGCCCGCGTTCTCCGGCGTACGAAGGCCATCGGGCTATCCCTCGCGCTCGGCGCGAGCCGTCGGGACGTGTTCGCGCAACTCCTCGCCGAGTCGTTGGCTCTCGGGATCGTCGGGGGCGTCACAGGGATTGGACTTGCGTGCGTTGCGGTGGGGCTCGTCTCCAAGGTGACTCGGGGACTGACGGTGACTGTCGGCCCATGGGGCATCCTTGCGGGGGCCGGAGCGTCTCTCGCGGCGAGCGTGGTGTTTGGGCTGTATCCGGCTCACCTCGCCGCCAGGACGGTTGCGGCGGACGCGCTTCGGGGGGACTAAGGCCATGCTCTCGATAGCCCTCACGTCCGCGTATCACAACGTCAGGCGTCGCCCGCTTCGGGCCGTCCTCACTATTCTGCAGATCGGCGTCGGGATCGCGTGCGTGGTGTCGGTCTTGAGCTACAGGATGAACGTCTCGGCGTGGATAGGCCGCATGATGCGCGAGGGAGAAGACATGGTGGTCGCCACCGGAGGCAGAGAGGGACGAAACGAGTACGGTGGATGGACCCGCGAAATCTATGCACTGTTCTCGAACGAGGACGTCTCCGAGATCGCCTCTTTGCCTGACGTTGAGGGAGTATCGCCGTTCACGCCGAGACCGTTGTTGACGGTAGACGCCGCCAACACCCGTTACCTCGTGAACGGTGGGGCATCGGTCGGGCCCGACTATGCCCGGGTCTGCGGGCTCGAGACGGTAGAGGGCGCGTTCATCACCCAATCGGACGTGGAGAGCGGGTCGAGTGTGGTCGTCATATCGGAGAACCTAGCGAAGATCCTGTTCGGCACGGCACCGTACGTTGGCAGAACCATCGAGGTTGTTTCCGCGCAACGCGGAGCGTCACCTAAGGCGGGGGGTGGGCGTTCCGCGGCTATGCCGACCTACCGGGTGATCGGCGTGTTCCGAGAGAACCGCATTCATGCGGGGACTCCCTTCCTCGTGTCGTACTGGGAGGCTCCGCAGATCCTGTGGCCGGCCACGGTGGATCCGCTGAGCCCAATGGGCATCTCGTTTCGCAGTGCCGTGTCATCCCCAGGAAATGCATACCCCTACACGACTCTGGTGATCAGGGCGAAGGCCGGCCGGGGAGCGGCCGTGAGAGAGCACGTGAGGGCTATGGTGTCCGGTCGCGGCGGGCCTCGGGACCCGTGGGCGGGCTCGGCGACGCTCGACAACGGCAACGGAGACGACGATGCCTCCGAGGCGTCGGTCATGTTCGAGTCCTCCGCGGAGACGGCGCGGATGCTCACCCGGTCGATGTCAGATCTTACGCTGCTTCTGGGGGGCGCGGTCTTCATCGCCCTCGTGGTAAGCGCCATCGGCATACTCAGCATAATGATGGTCGGCGTGGTCGAGAGGTCGAGGGAGGTGGGCCTACGGCGAGCGTTCGGGGCATCGCGCGGGTCCATCGTCCTGCAGTTCACGTTCGACTCCGTTGCGATGTCTCTGGCCGGAGGAGTCCTGGGCGTCCTCGCATCCCTGTGGCTTTATCCCTTCCTGGATACCACGGTGTTCACGAGGATGAGCATCTTTTCAGACGCCCGAGTGGGCGGCGGCCTGTCTCCCGTGGCGGTGCTCGCGGGTCTCGGTCTTGCTATCGTGTTCGGAGCGGTATTCGGGTTCGTGCCGGCGCTCCAAGCCGCAAGGGTGGAGCCGGCCGAGATCCTGAGGGAGTTGTAAGAAGCTCAACACCGACGTGGGAGGGCGAACCATGGGACATGACGAGCGGCAGACCGACGCCAGTGCCAAGCGGTTCGATCCCATAGTGAGACGGCCGCCGGCGGTGCGTGGCGGGCGGTTTCGGAGGGACGCCGGGCTCATCGCGTTTGTCGTGGTCGTGCTCGGCGTCGTGGTGGCGGTGCCCGCGTATCTCCTCATCCCTCGGGAGAGGCCATATGTGCTTGCGAACTACACGTATGCCGAGGTTAGGCTCGGGGAATTCCATGACGAGGTCGGCGCTCCGGGCACGGTTGTGCCTGCCCGCACTGTGGAGGTGAGAGCAGGTTCCGGAGGCATAGTTCAGGAGATCATGGTGGCACCGGGCGAACGGGTAGACTTGGGCGCTCCCGTCTGTCAGCTCCACTCCCCGGAGCTCGTCACGAAGCGAGAGGACGCTCGTCACCAGGTGCTTTCGGCCGAGGACAGCCTTGCGAAGGCGCGGCTGGACGCGTCCCTGACCGAGAAGCGCCTCGAGCGCGAGCTCGCTGAGGCAAGGAAGACGCTCGCCGCGGCGCAGGCGAAGCACGCGGATGCGCGGCAGCTTTACGAGGCGGGTGCCATCCCGAGAAGGCAGGTGGATGAGGCCCAAACCGAGGTGGACCGGGCGCAGTCGCAGGTCGAGACAAGGGAGTTGGAGTTATCCGCGGCGAAGTCGGTGGGTGCGCTCCAGATCGATACCTGCGCGCGGCAGCTCGAGGCGGCGCGATCGAGCCTGAAAAGCATAGAGGACGCCATCGCCGGTCTCGTGCTGCGGTCGCCCATCCAGGGGACGGTGCTTGACGTTCCCGTGGTGCCAGGTGCGATGGTAGGCCAAGGTACCGTAGTCGCTCAGGTGGCGGACCTCAAGCGTCTTGTGGTAAAGGCGAAGGTCAGATCGTTCGACGTGCAGCACGTCACCGTCGGCCAGCGGGCCACGGTCATCATCGGCGGGGCGAGCCTTGGCGGGCGAGTGCATACCGTGGCGCCCAAGGCCGATGAGAGCGGGGAGGGTACCACAGTGGAGGTCGTTGTCGAGCTTGACTCTCCGTCCAAGGACGTGCTGCCCAATAGCGCGGCGTACGTCGAGATCCAGGTGAGAGAGCGCCGCGGAGTGTCGTACCTTCCGCGCGGGGCATACCTGGCTAGCGGGCAGGAGATGTTCGTCTATGTGGTAGAAGGCAATCGGGCGTATCAGCGGGACGTGCGGTTCGGCAAGGCCTACGACAACGCCGTAGAGGTCTTGGACGGGCTTTCCGCGGGCGAGAAGGTAATCACGTCCTCATACGAGGAATTCAAACACAGGCGTGAGATCAAGGTGCTGCCTGAGGGGGGAAGGGCGCAGTGAGCGGACACGGCGAGAACACCGGGAAATGGCCTTTCATCCAGCTTCGAGATGTTGCCAAGGTATACGCCATGGGCAGGGTGGATGTAGCCGCTCTGTTCAGAGTGACGCTCGATGTGGAGCGCGGAGAATACGTGGCGGTGATGGGCCCATCCGGCTCGGGTAAGTCCACACTCCTGAACATACTAGGAGGGCTTGACGTGCCGACTTCAGGCAGGTACTTGCTTGAGTCAGTGGACATATCGAGACTGCCAGACAGGGAGCTCGCCAGAATCCGTTGTCGCCACTTCGGGTTCGTATTCCAGAGCTACAACCTCTTCCCCGAGTTCAACGCTCTCGAGAACGTGATGGTGCCCATGATGTATGCGAACATTGGCGCCGCTGAACGGAGAAGGCGAGCGGCGGGATTGCTCGAGTCGCTCGGCATGGGCCCGAGGATGCGGCACTATCCGAGCCAGCTCTCCGGAGGCGAGCAACAGCGCGTTGCCATCGCGAGGGCGCTTGCCAACGACCCCGATGTCATCCTGGCGGATGAGCCCACAGGGAACCTCGCTACTCAGCAAGGCAGGGAGATCCTTGCCATATTCGATGACCTCAATTCACGGGGCGTCACGATAGTGATGGTGACGCATGACGAAGGCGTTGCGACCCATGCAAAGAGGCTTGTGCTCCTTCGAGATGGACGAGTCGAGAGCGATCGGCGAGTGGCGTAGCAAGCGAGCACCAAGGCCCCGAGTCACAGTGCGGGAGCGCTACAGTGCGGGAGCGCTTAGGACTTGTGACTTGTGAGAGGAGCGCGGTCTACCGAAGCGGATGGCCAAAGGGGGCGAGTGCAGCGCCGGCCACGGAGAAGTCATTGGAAAGGAAAGGGAACAAGGATTGACGCGTGTTTGCATGAGCCATGCAGATCCGTCCGGAAGGCGTAGCAAGGCAATGGAGCAAGACCAGGTTCTTCGCATCAGCATCACGGATCTGAACCACTCGGGGGAGGGCGTCGGCAGGAAGGACGGGCGCGTGGTCTTCGTGCCGTACGCGGCGCCTAGCGATGAGGCCCTCGTCAGGATAGTTGAGGAGCGGCGGGGATTCGCCAGGGCGGAGCTCCTCTCGCTCGAAAGGGAGTCCCCCAACAGGGTGCTGCCGCCGTGTCCCGTGTACCTCCAGTGCGGCGGATGCCAGCTCCAGCACATCTCGTACGACGCGCAGCTGGCCTACAAGAAGCGCCGTGTGGAGCAGGCCTTGAGGCGTATAGGCAAGTTCGACGGCGTTCTCGTCAAGGATTGTCTCGCCGCGCCTTCGACCTTCCATTACCGCAACAAGGCCAAGTTCTCGTATTCCTCCCGCGGCGGCGGCGCGGACGTGCCGGACTTTGTGTCCGGGTTCTACGGCCGTCGGACCCACGACGTGGTCGACCTCAACGAGTGCTTGATCCAAAGCGACACGAACAACGAGGTGTTCCAGGCGCTGAACGCCATAATCGCGCGCGGGGGCGTACGCGTGTGGCAAGGCGGGGCGGCGAAATGCGCTGGAGCGGGTGGAAGGGCGGCCGCTGGCGGGGCGATCAAGCACCTCGTGGCTAGGTGCGGCCGCGAAGGCGCGCAGGCCATAGCGGTGCTGGTGACCGCCGAAGGACGTCTTCGCGGGATCGAGCGAGTTGCCGATGAACTCATGCTTGCCGTTCCCAAGCTGGCAGGGGTGGTTGAGGAGGTCGAGCCGGCGAAAGGCCGTGGCAGCGGGGGGAGGGACGAGGAGAGCGCGTGCGGTGGCCACAGAGACGACGGAGAGGGGGTCCAAGGCTCCGGAGCAAGGCCCCTGCGCGACGACGCTCCCAGGGTGGTGAGGGGCGTGGGCTTTTTCCGTGATCGCGTGCTCGGCCTCGAGTTCACCGTGAACGCGGCCTCGTTCTTCCAGGTCAACGCGGAAGGCATGGAGGTGCTCTACGAAGAGGTGTTGCAAGCCGCGGACCTCTCCGGGGGTGAGGTGGCCCTCGACGCATACTGCGGCGTTGGGACCATTACCCTTGCTCTCGCGCGCCAATGCAGGCACGTGTACGGCGTAGAGGAGTCGCCGTCGGCGGTTGCCGACGCTAGAGTGAACGCGACACACAATCGCGTAACGAATTGCTCTTTCGTGGCGGGACGGGTGGAGGACGTGCTCACGGCGAAGATTCTTCCACGCCACGTGCACACGGTGGTGCTGGATCCCCCGCGCGCGGGATGCGACCCCAGGGCCCTTCATGCGCTGTCCCTGCTCGGCCCCGGTCGTATAGTGTACGTGTCGTGCGATCCGGAGACCCTCGCCCGCGACTTGAGGATTCTGGCAGACAGTGGTTACGAGGTGGCAAGCGTGCAGCCGGTGGACATGTTTCCGCAGACTTCCCACGTTGAAACGGTCGTCCTGTTGTTGGCCGGCTAGCCAGGTAGGCCGATTGCGCAGGAAAACGGACCGACCGATTCCCGGACACCTCCTCTTGAGGGTCGCGAGGCAGCTCGCAGACGAATGCGTCAGCCCGCCGGTGAAGGCCGGCGATGTCCTTGTCCGCGATGTCATGGGAACGGGCGCCAACGTGGTGGCCACCAGCGATCTTGACGACTCCTGCGACTCGCCGACCCCCGGAATCAGGGGAGGGACGTGTGGCCTCATTGAGGCTCGCGTCTCGCGGGGCGAGGGTGCTATTGACATCCGCTTTCCCCCACGGTAATCTGGTTGCAAACCACATTGGGGGCATCGGCGATGGTCAGCGCAACGATCGAACTCTCGGGCCACATCATCGACTCTCGGATCCTCCCGAGGGTGATGGACGCAATCATGGACATGGGCGGAGACTTCCACATCGAGGAGATCAGGGTCGGTCGAACGAAGCAGGACACGAGCTACGCGAGAATCGAGATCAAGGCGTCGACGCCTCAGGCTCTGGAGGACATCGTCGAAAAGGTGCAGAGCCTCGGCGCGACCGTCGCGGACCAGGAGGAAGTGGTCTTGGAGGCGGCGACGAAGGACGGAGTATTCCCGGAAGGTTTCTATTCCACGACGAATCTCGACACTTTCGTGAGGGTGGCGGGGTCGTGGGTGCCAGTACGCGACATCGAGATGGACTGCGGTATTGTGGTCGACGCCACCTGCGCGCCGCCGGTAGCGCGCTGCGTGCCGCTCCACCGTGCCAGAGCTGGCGACCTCTTTGTCGTGGGATCCAGGGGCGTAAAGGTCGTGCCGCTCGAGAGGGCGAGGCATCGCGAGATATTCAGCTTCATGGGGAGCGCCGTGTCGAGTGAACGGCCGAAGGCCCTGGTCGTCGAGGAGATCGCCAGGGCCATGAAAGACGTCAGGACTCGCGGCAAGAAGGTTCTCGCCGTTGCGGGCCCCGCGGTCATTCACACGGGCGCAGGCAAACATCTTTCCGCCTTGATCCAGGCCGGCTACGTGAACGTGCTTTTCGCGGGAAACGCCGTAGCGGTCCACGACGTCGAATCCGCGCTCCACGGCACTTCCCTCGGCGTGTACCTCGAGAACGGCGCGGCGGCCGCGGAAGGTCACGCCCATCACCTCCGCACGATCAATACCATACGCAGGTTGGGCGGGCTTCGCGCTGCAGTGGAGGCCGGGGTGCTCAAGAAGGGCGTCATGCACTCGTGCATCACTCATGGGGTGGACTACGTGCTCGCGGGCTCTATCCGGGATGACGGGCCGCTCCCAGATGTGATCACCGATACTGTGAAGGCCCAGGACGAGATGCGCCTCAGGCTGAAAGACGTCGAGCTGGCGCTCATGCTGGCCACCATGCTCCATTCCATCGCCACCGGGAACCTGCTCCCGAGCCGGGTCAAGACCGTGTGCGTGGACATAAACCCCGCCACCGTCACCAAGCTGGCAGATAGGGGGAGTCTTCAGGCCGTGGGAATAGTGAGCGACGTGGAGTGGTTCCTCAAAGAGCTGGTCGCGCGGCTGGTGGCTTGAGGGCGTGTGGACGGCACCGGGGCAGCGGCCGCGGCACTTGCCAAGATGTTCGCGGAGCATTTCTCGCGGTTTTCGGACATCCCCGAAGCTGTGAGGGCCGCTGGGCCCAGGGTGTAGCTGGAGGCCCATCGAGGAGGCCGGGGATGGCGCCGCCCCGCGCCGAGGGCCGTTTCGCGTGCCGAGCCTGAAGGAGCGCGTGTGGCGCCGTCGAAACATAGCGCTGAGGTCTTGAGAATATCGTGAGAAGGGGCGCACGGTGTGCAGCCGGCCTGCGGCTTCGGTTGGGGAGCGAAAGGCGGGTAGGCCGGGGAAGCAAGCCGCAGAGTCGGGCAATCGCCCCAGGGTTGGGCTGACGCCAAGGGGGTGGGGACGCGGTGCGAAAGAAGGTCGTGGTCCTCGGCGTCGTCGGGCTGGCCGTCATCTCCCTGGCAGTGCTCCTTCGCATGGGGCCGCCGTCCGGAGAGGGCGACGCCGCGAGCGTCCGCCAAGGAGCTACCGGCAACAGGATCGCCATCGCTTACCTGCAGGGGCCCATCGCCGAAGGGCGCTCCTACATGTCCACCACCGGTACGGTAACGCCGAGGCTTGTGGCTAGGTACCTTGAGAAGCTCGAAGCAGACCCTTCGGTGAGGGCGGCCGTGATCAGAATAGACAGCCCGGGCGGCTCCGTGGCCGCGTCCCAGGCGATAGCCGGAATGATCGAGGAGTTCTCCAAACCGATCGTCGTGTCCATGGGGGATATCGCTGCCTCGGGCGGTTACTACATATCTGCTCCGGCGGACCGCATCTTCGCCATGCCCGGCACCATGACCGGATCCATCGGCGTGATAACGAGCGTGATGGATCTCCACGGACTGTACGAGAAGCTGGGCATAAAGGACCAGATAATCAAGTCCGGCCGTCACAAGGACATGTACCAGCGTACACTCACACCGGAGGAACGTGATCTCATTCAGGGTCTGCTGGACGACGCGTACGAGCAGTTCGTGACCTACGTTGCCGTTCATCGCGGCCTGACGGTGGAGAGAGTCCGGGAGCTTGCCACGGGCGAGCTGTTCTTGGGGAGCAGGGCGGTGGAGCTCGGGCTAGTGGACGCTGTGGGCGATCTTGACGACGCGGTGGCTGCGGCTGCGGAGCTGGCGGGCGTGAAGTCTCCGACGGTGTACGAGGTCCCTCCGCCCATCTTCGTCGTAGATCTCTGGAGCTTGCTCGGCGATGTGGGCGCTCTCATGGACAGTCTCATCATGAGCCCGGAGGAACGCCTCCTCTTGCGGCTGCGAGATGATCCCTTGCCGGAACTGCGTTACTAGGTGGGAGCGAGGGGAGGATGGACATGTCTGACGGAGTCTTCGACTGGCTGTACGGGGTCCTCGCGGAACCGTCGGAGGCGCTTCGAGCGGTGGCAGCGAGAAAACCCGTCGGCTGGGCGCTCGCGGTCATCGTCGGGACCGCGACGCTCCTAGCCGCGGCGGGGGTCTCCCAGACCAACTTCGCCGCATTGACGGGGGCGACGTTCGACGAGTTAGCGCGCATCGAGCTTACCGTCGCCGTCATCCTTTCAGTCGCGGGCTGTTTCGTCATCGTCGGGCTTCTCCATCTCGTCGCTCGCCTCTTCGGGGGTCGAGGGAGCTTCCCAGGGCTTCTCTCTGCCATGGGATTCGCCCAGTTTCCCTCTTTGCTGTGGCTGCCTTTCATGGCGCTCGCGCGCGTCGACGGGCCGGTGGCGGCGGGCCTGTCGACCGTGGGGTTCATCGGGATCGCTATCTGGGTGGCGGCTCTGTGTGTAGTCTCTTTGCGGGAGACCCACGGGTTGTCGACCGGCGCCGCCGTCGGCGTGTGCGTGTTTGGCGCAATGATTCCGGTGGTGGCGGTGGCAGGGTTGATCCTCCTGGGGATCGTGCTTGCCGGCGCCATCGGCGCGGCGTGGCTCGGTGCATTCTGAACGATGTGGGAGCGGGGCTCGCCCTCGCGTCGCCTGGTCAGTCTTCGGGCGCGAGGGAATCCATGTCAAGCCTCGCCTTCTCCGCCTCGTAGTAGTCGTACGAGGCAGGGAAGCCCAGCATCCCGCCCACGAAGCTTTGCGGCCACTGAGACCTGAAGGTGTTGTAGTTCCTTATGGCTACCTGCCAATCGTCGAGGGCAGTGCGTATCTCGTTGACGGCTTCCTCCAGACCTCTCATGGTTTGCTGCACTATGGGCGGCGAGAAAAGCTGAGGGTACGCCTCGCGCAGGGCGTTCACGTTGACCGAGAGAGCGAGGCCCTCCGCAGCTTCGCGGAACTGCGTCGCCGCCTGCACCGTCTTCTGAGGGTCCCCCTCTGTCGTCGCCGCTGCGAACTCTTGGGCAGCTCTATCCACTGCCTCGGCGCGCGCCCTTATGACGTCAGTGAGCGTGTCTTTCTCATGTTCCAGGAAGTCCTTCTCTATCGCCCACAGTCCTTTGATCTTCTCGCTCAACGTCTCGAGTGCGGCGCCGTATCGTCCTTCCTGCGCCAACACGCCCTGCTGTAACCCGACCAAGCCGCGCTGAGTCTTCATGATCCAAGAGAATCCCGCAATCACCACAAAGCCGATGGCGACCAAGCCCGCGATCCCGAAAAGGCATCCTCTTCTCAATGCTCTCCCTCCCCGTAGACCTTCCGAACTATGTCGTCGATGTTTCTTGCGATGGACACCACGGCCCCGTCGATGTCGTCGGCGTTCGCGTAGGAGGCTGCTTCCTCCACGACCGGCCCGAGGTCGGAAGACGTGAGGCGCGGCAGTCCTCGCCCAACGCTGTACCAAACCCGTCCCCCCTCGGGACGGGCGTCAGGTATGATCAGAAACACGAGGCCGTTGTTTTGTCGGGGACCTTCACGTGCTCCCAGCATGAGCCAGCGCCCGTAATGAGTGGACCATTCCGCGGGGTGCCTCACGCCGCGCTGCACGACTATCACGGTTTCCGCGAGGCCGTCGGATCTCAGGGATTCAAGCGTTTGGTCAGCGGCCTTGACCGCCTCCTGCCCCACGAGGCCATCGGGGTCGACCACCCAGTATCGGTCCAGGGCCGGAAACGGTGGATCGCCCGCAGGAACGTCGACGTTTTCATCGTACGGCCTCGCGCCTGAGGACGCAGCTGGAGACCTCGCGCCCGCACCAGAGCCCACGGTCGCGCGCGCATCCGGACCCGTGCTCAAGCCCCCGCCGCGGCATCCCGCTGCGGCTGAAAGGAGCCAGACGCACATGGCGGCCGTCAGGAGCACGCGCACCATGGAGCTGAACTGCAGGATCCGCACCCTTCCGCCGCTCGCGCAAAGGCCGTCCGTCCGTGGGATCTCGCCCGAGCTCGAGGGCTCCGACACGCCCCGGAGGCGTTCCGCCGCCCCCCGCGACGAAGGGGCTGCGCCGTCGAACTTGCGGGCGCAGCCGGCCCCTCCTCCACCCGCGCACGCGCACGCACACGCGCAAGAGACGCACGCGCACGCGCATGACACGCACGCACATCCGATGGAGCGCCCCCCGAACCCGCCACCGCCGCCGGACTTGCGAGGTCCCGAGGAGGCCTGCCTTCCACTCGTCGGCGAGGATCCCGACCTCGACCCCCACGCTGACCGGCCCACAGGAGGAATGGGTAGGTAGGTGCCGTAGTATATCCCACGTCTACCTGTATATCCTCCGCGAGAGGCCGCGCCAAGGATGATCATGGTGAGGACCAGGACCACAGCGATGACGATCAAGACGAATACCGCGGCCGACGCAGCGGATGCTGCCCGATCGGCTCTCTCATCTGCCGTCCCTGCTCCCCCTGCGTGTGGACCGCGCCTTGCTTGCATGTCTGGAAAGAGGTCGGAAGAGAAAGCGAAAGTCAGCTTGAGACGTTCGCCCGGTTGAAGCCGAGCGGTCCAGACCACTTCGCCACCGGTCTTCTGAGAGGGCTCCGGCGAGGCATAGAGGAGATCCGCATCATCGCCAGGGTTGTCGAGACGCACTTCCAGTCGCTCCGTCACGGCGCGGTCATACCAGCCAGGAATGAACACGAAAGTGACGGCGTCGCCCTTGCGGTAGCCCATCCCCTCCTGTCGCACCCGGAAGGTGAACCTGAAGGTCTCGCCCGCCGAGTACTCGCGGTCTAGATCAACCCTTACCCCACTCCAAGAGCCGAAGTCCGCTCGAGATACTCGTGCTGCTGCTCCTTCCCCTGAAAGGATCGTGTAACCGTGACCTGGAAGTCCTACGGTGACCCACGGAATACGGCCACCGGTCACCCGCCATTCCTGGGAGTAGTCGGCTATCCAGCTTCCGTCCGGTTGCGGGGATATGGTCACGATGTAGTTGAGTATCCGGTATGTGCCGGTATCCTCGGCCGCGAACGCACGACTCGCCACGGCGCCTGGAAGACCGCCGGGACCGGCCGCGGCGCCGGCGACGCACACCAGCACCATCACAGCGATCGCCCAGAGTGGCGTCTTCGTCATCTCGACCGCCTCCCGTCTCCGGCTTCCTCTGTGCGCCGTGCGCCGCGTCGCGCGCAGCTCTTTGCGCCGTTCCTTGCGCCGCCTCTGGCGGGGTCTCGCGTGGCGTCACTTGTGCTTGTATCCCCGGAGCGGCCCTCGTTCGAGCGACCTTCAGGGATGATGCGCGCCACTGCGGCTGGCCTTTGCGGCGACTTGTTCGCGCCGAGCCTTTCCAAGGGACACCCGCCGCCGCACACCGAGAAGTGCTGGCATTGCTTGCACTCGGACGGGGCGAAGCCGTGCGCTCTGATCCTTCGGGCGAGCGGGTGGTCGAATATGCGCTTCCACGGCATGGTGAGAATGTTCCCGAGACCTTCGTCGTGGAGCCACGACTGGCATGGCACGACGACCCCGTCGGGCCTCACGGCCATGTTAGTGTGGCACGCCGAGCACGATTTCGCTCCGAGGCCCATCGCTACGGGGTTGAGGTCATTGTAGCACGTCGGTGTGAACCAATTGAACTCCAGACCGAGCCCTTCCGCGATCGCTGCGGCGTTTGCAAGCACCGACGCAAGGTCGCGCGTCTTCAGGGCTTCGGGATGTCCTACGCCACGTCCGGCAGGGATGAGCGTGTTGCACCCGACGTACCTCACGCCTCTGGACGCAAGGAATCTGAGGAGATCGGGAAACCCCTCGGCGTTGGATCTCGTCAGCGTCGTGTTGGTTGAGACGTACATGCCCTCGCCCAGGGCCGCCTCGATACCTGCTACCGTTTCCTTCCATGCGCCTTGCGAGCCGACGATGGACTCGTGCACCGCGGGATCGGCGGATTCTATGCTGACCTGCACGTAATCCAAGCTGGCCGCTTTGAGCTTCGATGCGAGCCTGGCCAGCGCCCTGCCGTTGGTGATGAGGCCCGTCACGAACTTCTCGGCGTAGCGCACGAGCTCCACAAGGTCGGGCCTCATCGTGGGCTCGCCCCCGGTGAAGTTCACCATGGGGACCCCAGCGTTCCACAACCTATCGAGCACGCGCTTCCACGACTCAGCATCGAGTTCTCGAACTGCCGGCATGTCTGCAGCGTAGCACCAGGCGCACGCGTTCTGGCATCCTGAGACGCCCATGGACGAGATCATCAGATCCATGCGCGCGGGCGCCCGCCACTCCATCTCCGTCATCACGCGACCGGGAACGCCGCGGTCTTTCGGACACGCGCCTCGCGCAAGCTCGACGATCAGCCCGTATAAGTAATCGATGTCCTCTTCCACCTCGGCAAGGGGCACCCTCGGATACAACGTGCGAACTCGCCCAGCCGTCTCGCGTTTGACCTCGTCCCAGGCTTGCCTGGACACCTCCGCTCCCGGTCTGGTGCCCTCCTGCGCGACCTCCATCAGAGCTTGCACTATGTCGGCGTTGCTCTCGTCCAGGAGCAGGAGCTGGCTGCCGTTTATCCACAAGAGGTTTCTGGGTCGTCTTGCGAAGGCCGGCACCACCGGCCCGCCCGCGCGCCTGAGATGGAGGCGGATCACGCCCGGCCCCTCCGGGTCAATCGTTATGTGGAACATCCCGGGCGCCCTGGAAAATCGGCGGAGTCTTCCAGCCAACCGACTCCCTCCTTTCTGGATCAGAATGACGCAATTGGCGCCGCGAGTCAAGGGCAAATCGCCCTCGTCCTCCGCCATCGCCTCACGAGACCGCGATATCCCAAGGTGAAGGATTTTGTGGAGCCACAAGGAAAACATAATCTAAGACGCCAATCTCAGGCGACTCTGCCAGGAAACATCTTGGGGCCGTGCGGATTCGGCGCGGGGTCGAGCGCAACGGCTTGGTTACTTGACCGAATGGCGAGACGAAATGCAGCAACGCGGGGTTCGCGAGTGCATAGCCAGCCGGTCGGGATTACGAGGGTGGAGAGAGGTGCGGCGTTGTGAGCCTCAGGTTCGTCATCGGGCGGGCGGGGACGGGGAAGACCGCGTTGTGCTTGGATGAAGTCCGCGCGGCCCTTCGCGAGGCGCCGTGCGGCCCTCCCATGATTCTCCTCGTCCCGGAACAGGCTACTTTCCAAGTTGAGCGCGCCCTCGTGAACACCCCCGACCTCCCGGGTTTCATGAGAGTCCACGTACTGAGCTTCAAGAGACTTGCCGGGAGGCTGCTCCAAGAGCTCGGCGGCGGGGCGCGCCGTGAGATCGGCGAGCTCGGCAAGCTGATGGTTCTGCGTTCGCTCGTGCTGGAGAGATCGAACGAGCTCTCCATTCTTGCGGCAGGGGCTCGCCGGTACGGATTGGCAGAATGTCTCGCAGGCGCCCTCAAGGAGCTCACGATGTACGGAGTCGGTCCCGCGGACCTTGAGGCGGGCGCTGCAAAGCTCGAGCGAGAGGGCCGCGGCGCGACAGCCCTGGCCCTCAAGCTGAGAGACCTCGCGTTGATTGCAAGGGCGTACCGCGAGTACCTCGGCGAGAGGTTCCAGGATCCGGACGATCACCTCTCGGTGGCCGCCGAGAAGGTGTCACGCTCCTCTTTGACCAGGGGCTCCCTGGTGTGGGTGGACGGGTTCAGGGATTTCACGCCACAGCAATACTCCATCCTTGAGGCTCTTCTGCCTGTGGCGAGCCGAGTCAGCGTGGCGCTGTGTTTGGACCCGAAGACCATGGGCCGACCGACCCACGATACGGAGCTCTTCCTTCCGACGCTGGAGACGCACCGGAAGCTGACAGAACTTGCGCGGAGACTGTCCGTCGAGATCGAAGATCCCGTAATCCTTTCGGACTCTGACTCCTGTGGCGGGAGCGTCTCCTACCGCGGACCAGGCATCGCCGTCTCTTGCGACGTCAAGACGCTGTGCGGTAACGAGATCGGAGCTCAGCGCGCCGCCGCGCCGGGATCGAGTGCGCCCCACAGCGGCGCTGGCACATCCGAGTGCCACCAGCCCGGCACCGGAAAGCGCTCCGCGCCTCTTCAGCATCTTGAGCGAGAGTTTGGAACAAGACGCCCGTCACCGTTCGATGGGGAGCCCGATGGTGTGCGCCTCGTAGCCGCGGCGAACCCTCGCGCGGAGGTGCAGGCAGCGGCGCGCGAGATCCTCAGGCTCGTACGTGAGGAAGGCATGAGGTTCAGAGACATAGGAGTGATAGTGGCAGGCCTCGAGACGTACCACGACTTGATTCAGCCGATCTTCAGGGACCACGGCATACCGTTCTTCATAGATCGCAGGCGCCCGGTTGGCCATCATCCCCTTGTGGAGCTCATCAGGTCCGCGCTGGACGTCGTGTGCGACGGGTGGTCCTACGATTCAGTGTTCCGATATCTCAAGACCGACCTCGTTCCTGTCTCTCGCCACGAGGTGGATCTCCTCGAGAACTACGTGCTCGCACGAGGCATCCGGGGCAAGCGGTGGCTTGACCCGCGGCCATGGAAGTATCGGCGCGCCCCTGGCCTCGAGACACCGGGGGACGCCGAGGATGACGTGTCACCCTGCCCGGAAGATGAAGAGATGACACGCCTCATAGACGAGTCTCGTTTGAAAGCCACTTCTGCCCTCCGCGCGTTCCACGGCAAGGTCGCTGGCGACTCAGGGAGAGGAAGAGGAGAGGAACAAGCTGCGGCGAATGTCGGCGTGGGCGAGGCGAGACGTGTGCGCGACATGGCAAGAGCCCTTTTCGAACTGCTGACCGATCTAGGTGTGCGTGCACGACTGGAACAGTGGACGAAGGAGGCAGCGGAGTCGGGCGACGTCGAGGCTGCACGGGAACACCAACAGGTATGGAATGCAGTCATTGGCCTGCTCGACGAGGCCGTGGAGGCCCTAGGGGAACAAGCCGTTGACGCGCCGGCGTTCCGGGAACTGATCGAAGCGGGGCTCGAAGGCATGACGCTCGGCTTGATACCCCCCGCCCTGGATCAGGTGATCGTCGGATCCGTGGAGAGGTCGAGGCACTCGGGCCTGCGTGCGGCCTTCGTTATCGGGGCGACGTACGATGCCTTCCCGCGGCGTGTGTCTGAGGAGACCATGTTCTCCGACTACGAGCGAGAGAGGCTTGGCGATAAGGGCCTCATTCTCGCGCCTAGCAGCCGGGTCGCGCAGTTTCACGAGCAGTACAACGTGTATGTGGCTCTCACTAGGGCGCGCGAACGCCTTTGGGTGAGCTACCCGATGGCAGACGGCGAAGGACGCGCGATCCGCCCTTCGCCGGTCAGGGCCCAGCTCAAGGCGATGTTCCCGAAGCTGGTCGAGGAGTTCGCATCTGACGAACTGCCTTCCTCACCACAGGAGGTCCTCGACGCCATCACATCTATCAAATCAGATGAGCGGGCGGCCGCATCAGAGGAGCGGGCGGCCGCCATGATAGTCCGCCACTTCCGCACTCCTCTCGCGCCGCCGGTCTCGGGGGACGCCTGCACGGCAGCTGGGGGCGCAGCTGGGTGTGGAGATGATTTCTGGCTGGACCTGTACGAGTGGCTCGTCGAGGACCCGGACCGCCGAGCGCGGGCCTTGAACGTGCTCAGGAGCCTCTCGTTTACGAACCACGTCGAGAAGCTGGACGCATCCACGGCGCGAGCCCTTTATCCCGATTCCATGTGGACCAGCGTCTCGCGGTTGGAGGCTTTCGCGCGCTGCCCGTTCGCCCATTTCGCCGGAAATGTCCTGGGCCTGACGGAGCGGGAACTCTTCAAGTTAGAGCCCCCAGGCATGGGAACCTTCATTCACGAAGCCCTCCGCAGGCTCGTTGACGGTCTGGGGGACGAGCGTGGGCTTGCAGACATGAGCGACAACGAGATAGAGGCGCGAGTCGGGCAAATAGTGGAGAAGCTCGCCCCGAGCCTCCAAGACGAAATTCTGCGGTCATCCGCGAGGTACCGTTATATCGAAAGGGTCCTGACCAGGATTCTCAAGCGTTCGGCGATGGTCCTGCGAGAGCACGCGAGGCGCAGCGAGTTCAGGTCGATCAGGCGTGAGCTGGTGTTCGGCCGCGACGGCGACGGCGACGGACGCCATACCATTCCTTGCCTAGCTATAGACGTCGGAGACGGCCGGCGCGTTTCACTTGCAGGACGGATAGACAGGGTGGACTTGGCAAAGACCGAGGGCGCGTCCTATCTGCGGGTCATCGATTACAAGAGTGGACAGCGCTCCTTCGACCTTTCCGACGTATACTACGGTCTCGCTCTTCAGCTCCTGGTGTACCTCGCGGTCATCGAGGAGCATTCGACCAGGCTCGCGGACGTGCCCGCCGAGCCGGCCGGGGCGTTCTACTTTCCCACGGTCGATCCGATCATCAGCGCACCTGAACCCTTGGACCACGAAGCGCTCGAGAAAAAGCGGCGACGTAAACTCAGGATGGCCGGTCTCATCGTGGGCGATGCATACGTGGTGAGGCTCATGGACGCCGAGGTCCAGGGCGTCTCGGATATCGTGACGGCCCGGCTTACAAGGGACGGGGAGGTTGCGAAGGGCTCTCGAAACAGCGTGATCGACCGCGACAAGTACAGAGTCCTGCGCGAGTTCCTTCTCGCCAAGGTGAGGGAGCTCTCGTCGAGGATAATGTCGGGGGAGGTCTCGCCGAGGCCCTACAGACGGGGCAAGCTCAGAGCGTGTCAGAGATGCAGCTTCAAGCCGGTGTGCGGCTTCGACGTCCTCGTGCCCGGCAACGAGTACAGGGCCGTCATCCGCCTGAAAGACGACGAGTTCTGGGCGGCGGTTGAGAGCGGGCTTTCTGGAGGGACGATGTCATGACCGCTGCGGCCGAGGCCGTGGAGAGCCTTGTGGAGAAAAGCACTGTCTGGACAGCGGAGCAGTGGGAGGCCATAATCGCACGGGGACGTAACCTCCTTGTATCAGCGGCTGCCGGTTCAGGCAAGACGTCTGTCTTGGTGCAACGGATCGTCGAGCTCGTGACTGACGGCGAGCGGCCGGTGGACATCGACAGACTTCTCGTGGTTACGTTCACCGAATCCGCTGCGTCTGAAATGCGAGAACGAATCACCGCCGCCTTGGATGACCTACTTGTGAGAGACTCCGGATGCGACGCGGCGAGGCTCGCACGGCAACTCGCCCTCGTCAAGAAGGCTGACATATCCACGGTCCACTCGTTTTGCCACAAAGTAGTGCGCCAGCACTTCTACCGCCTGGACATCGACCCCACTTTCCGCGTCATGGACGAAGTGGAGGCCGCCCTCATGCGCCTCGAGGTGGCGGATGAGTTGTTCGAGGAAGGTTACGCGAACAAGGCGAGCGGGCGATTCATCGACCTCGTGGACGCGTACGGCGGCGCCCGCGGGGATGAGGCCCTGCGGGACCTCGTGATCCGCGTATATGACCGCTCTCGCGGCCAGCCGAGACCTGATTGGTGGTTCGACAGAATCACCAAAGCTTTTGTCATAGAACCTGGGGCGTGCGTGGACGCGCTTCCGTGGACCGCTGTGGTCCTCAAGTCTGTCTTGCGCGACCTCGAGAGGGCCCGTCGCCTCCTCAGCCGCGCTCTCGAGCTTGCGGGTTCACCGGGAGGGCCGAGCGCGTACGGCGCTGCGTTGCAGGGAGACCTGTGCGCGTGCTCGAGAATTCTGGAGGCCGCACGTCAGGGCGGATTTGAGGGGCTCTACGAGGCCTTTACCGGATTTGCTTTCGAGAAGACCCCGCGCGTGAGGGCGGGCTCCTGCGACGGAGCGCTCAAGGCGAGGGTGAAGGCCCTTCGCGACGAGGCGAAGAAGCTCATAGTAGCGGCGAGGGACACGTACTTCTCCCGTCCACCGGAGGATCTCGTTGCCGATCTCCGAAGAACTGCTCCGCTAATGGAAGAACTCGTGAGGATCGTGAGGGAGTTCTCGAGGAGATACGCAGAGGCAAAACGCGCCCGCGGCCTGGCCGATTTCTCAGACCTCGAGCACCTGTGCCTCCAAGCGTTGGGTGCCTGGGACGAGGCGAAAGGCCGGTTTGAGCCTTCGGACATCGCTCGCGAGCTGGCCGAGAGGTATGAGGAGGTCCTCGTGGACGAATACCAGGACATCAACCCGGTTCAGGACGCCATCATTTCTCTGGTCTCGCGAGGCGACAACACGTTCATGGTCGGTGACGTGAAGCAGAGCATTTACGGGTTCCGCCTTGCGGAGCCGTGTCTGTTCGCGGAGAAGTACCGGGCGTACTCAAGTTCAACTTCGGATTGCGGGCGCAGGATAGATCTCTCGAAGAACTTCCGGAGCAGGAAGGCGATCGTGGATGCAGTGAACTTCGTGTTCCGGCAGGTGTTCTCGGAGGATCTTGCCGGGATCTCTTACGACCGCTCTGCAGAGCTTTCGTACGGTGCGGATTTCCCCGATGACGGTGGCGCGGTCGATGCTCCTGTTGAGCTTCACATCATCGACACGAAGGGCGGCTTCGCTCACGGGACGGACGCCGCCGAAGATTCGAATTCTGAAGAGACGGGCGTGCGGCGCAGTCCGCAAGCCCCTCTGCCGGTTGAAAGCGCCGCAGGCGGAGAGGGGGTGGCGCCGGAGGAAAACGCGGGAGAGGACACTGACACGGGAGAGGCCGATGAGCCCGAAACTCCATGGAACGAGCGAGGGAGCGAGCGGAGAGGCGAAGGCGAGCCCACGCTGGAGGAAGCCGAAAACCTCGAGCTCGAGGGCCGTCTAATCGCAAACCGGATCTCGAGGATGGTGCGGGGCGCGCCTGATGCACCGGGACCGGAGTTCAGGGTCTGGGATAGGAGGGCGAAAGCGTACCGACCGGTATCCTATCGGGACATCGTCGTGCTCATGAGAGTTACCCGGCATCGCGCCAACCTCCTCCTCGAGGTGTTCAGACAGGCGGGCGTGCCCGCGTACGCGGAGCTTGGCACCGGGTATTTCGAGGCGACTGAGGTAGAGGTCATGCTTTCGCTGCTTAGGGTGATAGACAACCCGATGCAGGACATCCCGCTGGCCGCTGTGTTGAGGTCTCCGATAGGCGGGTTTACCGCTGACGACCTCGCGCGCATCCGGATGTGTAGGCGCGACGAAGACTTCTATTCCGCGCTCAAGGCCGCGAGCGAGCACGGGACCGTCCAACCCGCTGAAGACGGTGCGAGCCCAGCCGTCTGTCCCGAAGACCTTGTGGAGAGGATCCGCAGGTTCCTTGGAGACCTGGAGCGCTGGCGGACCTTGGCCAGAAGAGTGCCCTTGTCGACTCTCATCTGGACCCTGTATCGAGAGACCAGGTACCTTGACTTCGTGGGCGGTATGCCCGGGGGGGCGCAGCGTCAGGCGAACCTCAGAGCACTTCACGAGCGGGCAAGGCAGTTCGACAAGTTCTCGCGGCAAGGGTTGTTCAGATTCCTGAGGTTCGTGGAGAGGCTTCGGGATGCGGAAGGCGATCTAGGCACCGCGCGGGCGCTTGGTGAAGCGGAGGATGTGGTCAGGATCATGAGCGTCCACAAGAGCAAGGGTCTGGAATTCCCGGTGGTGTTCGTGGCCGACCTAGGCAAGGAGCTCAATTTGAGGGACACCGTGGGCGACGTGCTTCTTCACGCCGACGCGGGGCTGGGGCCCGTTTTCTACGATGCGGACCGCAGGATGAAGTACCCGACCCTCGCTCACCATGCCACCAGAGAGCGGGTGAGGCTGGACGCGCTTGCGGAGGAGATGCGCATCTTGTACGTAGCGATGACGCGCGCGAAAGAGAGGCTCATACTGGTGGGATCCGCACAGGACCTGACGAAACAGGCCTCTCGCTGGTGTGAAGGGGTCCAAGAGGTGGGTTGGCTGCTGTCAGACGACGCGGTCCTTTCCGCCAGGGGTTTTCTGGACTGGATAGCGTCGGCCGTGGCGCGGCACGGTGACGGCGCACCCATTCGAGACTTGGCCGAAGTGAGCGTAGAGCCGCACGGAGACGTCCGCGACGACCCGGCGAGGTTTAGTGTGAGGATATGGCACAGGAGTGACCTGTCCTGCGCCGTCGGGATACCCAGAGAGCTGGGAGCGGTGAGAGGCGCCGACATCCTGCGAGAGGTGGCCGCGGCGAGACCGCTTGGGAGGACCATCATGCCTGAGTTCAGACGGGTGGTGCAGGAACACCTCTGCTGGGAGTATCCGTACGCTCGGCTCGCGGAGCGCGCGGCCAAGGCGACCTGGGCCGAGGTGAAACGAAGGTTCGAAGCGGGTCGCGACGACGCCGGCCACAGCCTCGAAAGCGCTGGCGGGGCGCGTCCGACGGCGGCGGCGGTGCCGGCGGCGCTCTTGGAACAGCCCCGTTTCATGCAGGCGTTCAGAGTGACGCCAACAGAGCGCGGGCAGGCGATGCACCTCGTGCTTCAGCACGTTGACCTTGGCGGCGCTCTGGACGCGCAAGCGATAGGGGCCCGTGTAAACGAGATGGTTGAGTGCGATCTCCTCACCACTGACCTGGCGGCGACGATCGATACCAAGGCCATCGAGCGGTTCTTTGCAAGCCCGCTCGGCAGGCGTGTCGTTGATGCCAGGGATCGCGTGCAGCGAGAGATCCCGTTTTACCTGGGCATCGATGCGAAAGAGGTGTACCCCGAAACCGCCCCGGTCGGTGACGCGGCGGAGCGCGTGGTGGTTCAGGGAATCATCGACTGTCTCATTGATGAAGGGGACGGCTTCGTTCTCATCGACTTCAAGACGGGCTCCCAGGGCTGGAAGGACCCGGATGAAGCTGCCAGGGCGTACGCAGGCCAGATCCGGGTGTACGCTGCCGCGGTGGAAGCCGTGCACCGGCGTCCTGTGAAAGAGGCTTACATTTACTTCCTAGACGCGGGAAGCGCTGTTCGGGTGGAGCCTCACATGGGGAAGGCGAATCCGGAAGAACAGCGCCGCGCCTGAAGGTACGCCGACGATACGACGCGGGCTCCCGAGGCGGAAGGATCCGCCCCGGGGATTTACCCGTGCCAAGAGCGTTCGATAGCGAGGACCTCTCCATCACTCCCCAGTCAAGGCACGACGACCGGCCGTCTTCTGATGACGTTGCCAAACTTGTCGATCACCGTCTCGACTTTGACTGTGAAGTCCCCCAGCACTTTCAGCTTGTCTATGGACGAGAGGTTCATGAACTGGTGGAGCGTCGTTTCGAGCTGGCTGTAGAGATCGCTGAGTTCTTCCTCTCGCGCGTTGATGCGCTGGATCTTCTTCTGGAGTTCCTCCCTCATCCGTTGGATCTCACGTTCCTTCCGGGCCAGCTCTTCGAGGAGTTGCTGTTCGCGGTCGAGTTGTCTGTTGATGTCTATGAGCCGGTCCACGAAGCCCTTTAGGTCCAGCATCCCCGAAAGCCGCTTCTCGATCCGCTCCACCCTGCCGGGGAGGGTCAAGAGCTCTTCCATGGGGTCGCGCGCCGCACGGGGCCAGCTTTCCTCGATTTGCTGACCTTGAGCCTGGCCGGCCGTCACCGTCTCTTCGGCGCGCTGCGTCACCTCTGTGACTGTGCCGCTCGGCGTCTCTGAGACCCTCCGCTTGATAACCGTGTAGAACCTGTGACGTAGGGTGAGGTAGGGTACTCCGAAGAGGTCGGCGAGGCGCTCGAGTTCTCTCTTCCGCTCGCCAGATCTCCTGTCGAGCACCTTCATCAGGAGCTTGTCTTCGTACTCGGTGAAGACGTGACGCTTCCTCCTCTGTCTCGCGATTCTACCGATCCCTTCCTCCTGAGACTCATGGGCGACTGATGCCTGGACGAAGGCTTGTTCTCCTAAGGAGCGCTGGCCCCCGCCCACCTCAACCTGCGCTCCGGAGTCCCCCGTCGTTCTCGCGTCAGGGGTCGCCGCCGCACCCGGGAGGGTCGCGCCGACTCCCGCGGCGGTCCCGTTGCCTCGTGCAGTCGGTACAGTCGCTACCTCTCTCACGCTCTCCATCACACCACGCCTCCCGTTCATTTCTCGTCTTCATTTCTCGTCCTCATGTCTCGTTTTCAGGTCCGAGACACGCACGCCATTACATCCGCTGGACGCCTCGCCAGGCATGCCGACACCTGTGTGCCTCCTTGGCGCAGCGGCTTTCGGAAATGGCCGATATCAGTATGCCTTTTCATACTGGTCCTTATGCTCCCCATTTTCACAGTATGCATACGGGCTGGTGCTGTAGGATGCCGGCAGGACCATCGCCGGAAAGCCGTGGGCGAGATGTGTAGCGGGTCTCGCCCCTCTCGCCGAGGCCGGTCGTGGAGGGAGGATGAGCATCTGCCGCAGGCGGGACGAACAGCGGTCAGGAAGTTACGTACGTGCCGGGAGCGTGCTCCGCGAGGGTCTCACCTCGCTCGCGGAGCACACTCTCGCACACTGCTAGAAGGGCGCGACCTCGGCTGCGCCATCACACCTTGCGTGCGTGACCAGGCCGAAGGCGCTTTCGGCCGCGAGCGAACCCGACTCCCAAGAGGAGCATGAGGATCATCGCGAGAGCGACCTCTGGTACCATGTATGAGGCGTTGTATGTCAGGGAGTACACCCATACGTTGGAGCCCTCAGGTGCGTAGCTTGCGAAGAACGCCACGCCGGACAAGACGTGCATGAGGAATCTGGCCGCCCCGCCCACCAGCACTCCCAGTAGCGGTGCTCGGGAGAAGAACCCGGAGACCCCGAGTGCGGCGAATGCCAACGGATAGTCCATGAGGAACTGGAGCGGATGTACCACGTATGGCCCGAGGGCGAGTTTGACCATGCCAAGGACGAGGCCCGCAAGGATGCCCGTCGCGCCCCCTCTCCTAAGGGCCACGTAGAAGACTGGCACCATTTCGAGTGAGACAGACCCACCTTGCGGCATCCTGAAGACCCGGATCAGGCTCAGCACTGCCGCGAGGGCGACGGTCACTCCGACTTCCGTCACGACCTGGGTTGTCCCACGGCGTTGGCCGGCAGCCTGCGCGGGTCTCGTGAGCCTGATGAGGGCGATGAGCAGAGCGAGCGCAGCCGCGGCCTCGACCACCACCAACCAGTTGACGTTATTCATCTGAGTCCCCTCCCCGTGACGCATCTTGGGCTTCCAGGGAGATGCCGCACAGCCGCGAGAAGCGCGAGACGGCCGTGGAACCTGCCCGGAAGTCGTCCGGAGTCCACGGCCGTCTAGATGTCGCCTTGCGAGCCGCTTCCCTACGCTGGTATTACCCAGACCGAGTCTTCCGATCAGGTTCGAAGGGTAGACGCCGGGACGCGTCTTCTCAGCCGCTTTCGCAGCACCCCTAGCGAGCTCCCGTATTGACTTCTATAGATGATTATGCCACTGCATCGTGAATGAGCGCAAGTGGGCGTGGCAAAATAGAGGCATGAGAGTCGCTTTCTTTGAGGTGGAGAAGTGGGAGAAGGACAGGTTTCGCGCTCGCCTCCGCGATGTCGAGCCGGTTTTCTTCGCCGACACCGTGCAGGAGGTGGACCGTGGAAGCATTGAAGACGTCGAGGGGATTTGCGTCTTCATATACTCGAGCCTGACGAGAGAGGTGATCGCGGCTCTTCCTCGCCTCCGTCTCATCGCGACGAGGTCCACCGGCTTCGACCACATCGATCTCGAGGCCTGCAAGAAACGGAGCGTCACGGTCACGAACGTCCCCTACTACGGGGAGAACACGGTCGCAGAGCACACCTTTGGGCTGATCCTGTCCCTCTCCCGGAACATCCACAAGGCGCACATGCGCACGGTCCGTCAGGATTTCTCCCTCGAGGACCTGCAGGGATTCGATCTCAAGGGCAAGACGATCGGAGTCATCGGAGCGGGAAGGATAGGGCTTCACGTCATCCGCATAGCCAGGGGGTTCGGCATGGAAGCCCTGGCGTACGACGTCAAGCGGGACCGGTTCATCGCTGAGATACTGGGCTTTAGGTACGTCCCCTTGGACGAGCTCCTCGCCTCGTCCGACGTGATCTCGTTGCATGCCCCGTACAACGAGTCCACTCACCACATCATCAACAGGGACACATTGTCCAAGGTCAAGCGCGGAGCCTTGCTCGTCAATACCGCGCGCGGCGCCCTCGTGGACACCGCCGCCCTCTTGTGGGCGCTGGACGAAGGGATCCTGCGCGGAGCGGGCCTGGACGTACTGGAGGGCGAAGAGCTCATGATGGAGGAGGGATACGTGCTCCGGAAGGAGTACTCCGCGGACGTGCTGAGGACTTTCGTGCGCAACCAGATGCTCCTGCGTCGCGAGGACGTGGTGGTGACTCCCCACAACGCCTTCAACAGCAAGGAAGCAGCCATGCGTATCCTCGAGACCACTGTTGAAAACATCGAGAAGTTCATCGAGGGTCGCCCTCAGAATGTGGTGGTCTAGGCTCGGGTCCGAGTGTCGCGCGGTATCGGGCTATGATCTCTGCGATCTCAGCGACCGCTTGGTCCACCGACTCGTTCACGACGATATGGTCGTACGAAGGCGCGAAGGCAAGCTCCTCGTCAATGCGTGAGGCTCGTGCCTCGAGTTCCTCCTGTGGGCAGTCTGTGCGGCCGGCGAGCCTTTCACGCAGGTCGCGCACGTCTGAGGGCGCGATGAAGATAGACACGCAGGACGGCCACCTTCGCCTGAATTCCTCTCTTCCGTACACGTCGAGGATGATCACGAAATCCGAGGAGGAGCGAATCGCCTCCTCCACCGCTGCCTTGGGCACGCCATAATAGTTTCCATACGTCTTCTTCCACTCGACGAGCTCCCCTGAGTGGATCATTCTCACGAAGGCCTGTTCGGACAGGAAAGTGTAGTCCTTCCCGTCCTCTTCGTCGTCGCGTGGCGCTCTGGTGGTCGCGGTGGTAAGGCGGGCGAGGCCAGGGACGCGCCTTATGAGTTCCCTCACTATGGTCGTCTTTCCCGCGGCGGACGGCGCGGAGATTATGAAAAGCACCGGAATCCTCCTTCCGTGTGTTCACGTCCGGCGGTCTTGCGCGCCGGCTGGATCGAGCAAACCGAGGTGGGCCCGGTTCGGGGCGGTCATGCCATGCTATGAGAAGGAGTTTGCCCCAAACCGGCGAATTTCCTCCAAGGGTGAAACACCATGAGCGACTTTGCATGGAGCCTGCGCACGACTGCGCTCGGGCAGAGCGTGGTTGTGTCTGGCTTTGTACTGCTTTTCACCATGGCTATGGTGGCCTGGCTCCTCGGCCGCGCGCCAAGACCCAAAGCACGGCGGCGCGCAGGCGGTTTCGAGGGCGCTCTGCCCGCAACTCGAGATTCTACGAGCCCGGGCACGGGTTTGGCGACCGAGGTGGTCGATGACGAGGCTGTCGCGGCTATAGCGGCGTGCCTCGCTTGCGCGATGAACGGCCGCTTCGAGGAAGGAGCCGGACCAGTAGGTTTGCCGGCTTCTCTCGTAGCGGCGATCGCCGCGGCGATCATCGCCCGTGGGGAAGCGGACAGTGACGCCCTGTCGGGGCAAATAAGCATCAAGGTCCGGAAAGGAGCTCTGGCATGAGGAAGTTCAAGGTCGTCGTGAACGGAAGGGAGTACAGTGTCGAGGTCATCGAGGAGTCCGAGGCACAGGCGCCTGCTCCCGCAGCGGCAGCGGGGGCTGAAGCGGCAGCGGCGCGGACGGCTTCAGCCGCGCCGGAGCAGGCTCGGGCGGGCGGCGGCCCGGGGGCATCCCGCACCCCATCGGCGGGAGCGCCCGTTTCGTCCGCGGAGGCGCAAGCTCCGGCCCGACGACAGGACGCGCAGGCTGCGCAGGCTGGAACGGTCAGAGGAGTGGAGGCCCCCTTGGCAGGCACGATACTTGCCGTCCGGGTCAGGGAAGGAGACCGCGTGAAGGTGGGCGATGTGCTCGTGACCCTGGAGGCCCTCAAGTTGGAGAACGAGATAGCCTCGCCGTACTCAGGGGTGGTCCGGTCCGTGCCAGTGAAGCCCGGTGACTCCGTCCGGGCGGGCACGGTGCTGGCGACGGTGGAGGAGAGCGCTCCACATTCGAATTGAGGGGGTGGTTGACGTGCACCGAGCAGCCGGCATGGATGTGTCCGTGGATGTGCCCAGCGTCACCTCGAACTCGCGCCGGGCGACCGCGACCCGAGTCAGGATCACCGAGACCGCTCTTCGTGACGCCCACCAGTCGCTCCTTGCGACGAGAATGAAGACAGATGACATGCTCCCCATAGCGGAGAAGCTCGACGACATAGGCTACTTCTCGCTCGAGGTTTGGGGAGGAGCGACATTCGACACCTGCCTACGTTACCTCGATGAAGATCCCTGGGACAGGCTCCGCGCTCTCAAGGCGAGAGTTAGGAAGACGCCCCTTCAGATGCTCCTCCGGGGGCAGAATCTCGTGGGGTACCATCACTATCCCGACGACGTGGTCGACGCCTTCGTCACCCATGCCGTCAAGTGCGGGATAGACGTCATGCGTATCTTCGATGCCCTCAACGACGTGCGAAACATGGAGAAACCCATGGAGGTCGCGAAACGGGAGGGTGCGCACGTTCAGGCGTGCGTGGTGTACACGCTGAGCCCCGTCCATGATGTCGATCACTACGTCGACACTGCGAGGCGGCTCGAGGAGATGGGGGCGGACTCCATATGCGTCAAGGACATGGCCGGCCTCATTTCGCCGCTCGCGGCGTACGAGTTGGTCAGGCGCTTGAAGGAGACTGTCCGTGTGCCCGTTCAGCTTCACAGCCACTATACGAGTGGCATGGCGTCCATGGCGTACCTCAAGGCAGTCGAAGCCGGCGTGGACTGTCTGGACACGGCCATCTCCGCCCTGGCCCTGGGGCCGAGCCAGCCTCCGACCGAGTCCATCGTCGCCGCGCTGCAGGGAACAGCGTACGACACGTCGCTCGACCTGGCGGCGCTTGCCGAGGTCAACGCGCACTTCGTCCGAGTCAGGCCCAATTACCAGAAAACTGCCGCTCCCATCACGGTGAACGCGGAGGCCCTGAGGTGGCAGATCCCCGGCGGCATGCTCTCCAACCTCCGAGCTCAGCTCGCGAACCAGGGGATGCTGGACAGGCTCGATGAGGTCTTGGCCGAGGTACCGAGGGTGCGAGAGGAGTTGGGGTACCCACCTTTGGTGACACCGATGAGCCAGATAGTGGGCACGCAAGCCGTGTTGAACGTGGCCACGGGCAAGCGCTACAGCGTCAAGTCCCGCGAGATCAAGGACTACGTGCGTGGACTCTACGGCAGGCCCCCGGCACCCATTCCGGAGGACGTTCGCAGGATGGTTATAGGGGAAGAGGACCTGGTTACCGTAAGGCCTGCGGACCTTCTCGAGCCGGAGTTGGAGAAGGCGCGGCAGGCGGTGAAGGATTACATCCAAAAGGACGAAGACGTGCTTACCTACGTCATGTTTCCGGAAGTAGCCCTTGAGTTCTTCCGCAGGCGCGCTGAGAAGGCCGGGACTGGCGCTTGACGTTTGACGCTCATCGTCACGTGGGAATGGGAACCCGCAGGGCGACGGTCGGGTTTCCTGAAGGCCTGAGAGGCTCAAAAGATATGGGAGTCTCGGGAATCCTGAGAACGCCGGGACACCTGGGATGTGTCCCTCGAGCCGGCAGCTCCGGAGCCGGTCGTGGTATGTTTCGGGCGGCGCCGGGTCATCCAAGAGAGCCCAAGTAGGAGAAAGAGGAGAGAGCGGATGTCAGGGAACATCGGGCAAGTACCCTTGAGACGACCCCTTTACGAAGTAGAGAGGACGCTCGTCGCGACCGCCATGGGACGGGAGCCCGCGGACACCGTCATCCGCGGCGGGAAACTCGTCAATGTACACACTGCCGAGATCCAAGACCAAGTGGACGTGGCTGTGCGCTCGGGACGCGTGGCCTTGGTGGGAGACGCCTCGCGGTGTATCGGGCATGGCACGCGCATTATAGAGGCCCGAGGGTATTACCTGGTCCCCGGGTTCCTGGATGGCCACGTCCACGTGGAGAGCAGCATGATGACCGTAAGCCAGTTCGCCAGGGCAGTGCTGCCTTCGGGCACCACCGCCATATTCATGGATCCCCATGAGATCGCGAACGTGCTGGGTGTGGAGGGCGTGCGGCTCATGCTGGAGGAAGGACGTGGGCTGCCGCTCAAGGTGTACGCCACGATGCCTTCATGCGTTCCGGCGGCGCCGGGCTTCGAGGACGCGGGGGCCGCTATCGACGCGGAAGACATCCGTGCCGCCATGGGATGGGACGGGATGGTAGGTCTCGGGGAGATGATGAATTTCCCGGGAGTCCTTGAGGGCGAGTCAGGGGTACACGCTGAGATCGAGGAGACCCTCAAGGCTGGTAAGGTGGTCACGGGGCACTACTCCATCCCGGACGCGGGGCCCGATCTTTCGGCCTACGTTGCCGCCGGAGTGGCCTCCGACCACGAGTCCACGCGACCGGAAGACGCCCTCGCCAAGCTGCGCCTCGGCATGTACGCGAAACTGCGAGAGGGGTCGGCCTGGCGCGATGTCAAGGCGACCATAAAGAGTTACACTGAAACGGGGATAGACCCCAGGCACATCGTTCTCGTGACCGATGACGCGCACCCCGACACCCTGGTCTCTCTCGGGCACGTGAACCACGTGGTGCGACGGGCGATCGAGGAGGGAGTGCCGCCGGTGAGAGCCATTCAGATGGCGACCATAAACACGGCGGAGTGCTTCCGACTGAGCCAGGATCTTGGGAGCATCGCGCCGGGCAGAATGGCTGACATTCTCTTCATCAGAGACCTCGCGGATCCTCGTCCCGAGAGGGTAATGGCTGACGGGGAGGTCGTCGCTGAAGACGGACGCCTCGTGGTGGACGTGCCCGCGTTTGGATATCCGGACTTCGCGACGCGGTCCGTGCGCCTTGCGAGGCGCCTCGAGCCGGCGGACTTCCGCATCACAGCTCCAGCTAGGGCCGGGCGTCGCGTGCGCGCTCGGGTCATCGAAGTGGTGGAAGCGAGCGCGCTCACGAGGCACGTGGAGCTCGAGCTCGGCGTGGACGAGCGCGGGGAGGTGCACGCGTCTCGTGAGGGCGACGTGGCAAAGGTCGCCGTCGTGGAACGCCACAGGGCGTCAGGAAGCATGGCGGTGGGCTTTGTGCGGGGCTTCGGCCTCAGGGACGGAGCAGTGGCGTCCACGGTGGCCCACGACAGTCACAACCTCCTTGTGGTGGGCATGGACGACCGGGACATGGCCGTGGCCGGCAACGTCGTTGCCGATGCAGGAGGCGGGATGGTCGTGGTGAGGGGCGGCGAACCCCTCGCCGTCTTGCCGTTGCCCATTGCCGGGCTCATGTCCGATCGGCCGGTGGAGGAAGTCCGGGTGAAGGTGGACGAGCTCGCCCGGGCGTGGGGTGCGCTCGGCTGCACCATGGCTTCGCCTTTCATGACCATGGCGCTCCTTGCTCTTCCCGTGATCCCGGAACTCCGCATATCGAACAGGGGTATCGTTGATACGTTGGCCTTCCGGTTCGTGGACCTCTTCGTATGAGCTGTCGCGCGTGACCTCCAGCTCAGCCGGCGGGTTCGGAAGGATGACTCCAAACTCGTCGCGGTCTCGAAGAAAGGCGGCCGATACCCTGCCGGCGGATGAGGTCGCCGAGATCGGCAGCCTATTGCGGCATCTGGATCATCTCGGACAGCTGCCTTCCGAAGTAGGCGGAACCTGCCGCTACACCCACTACGATGAGCCAGAGGACGACGGTCGCCGTCGCTGCCTTCGACGTGTTGACCTTCCACAGCCTGGCGAGGGCCACGGTGCTGAGGACGATGTAGATGAGTCCGAACACGTTCAGAGAGTTGAGGGCGACTCCCCACGGCGTCGCGGCCTGCTCCGGCGAAAGCAACATCCCGAAGCCGAGCGTCACAGCGCGTCCCGTGGTAGCTACGGCGATGGCTGAGACCAAGGCGGAAAGCGCTTCCACCACATTGAGATAACCTGACACCGCTAGACTCTGCGAGAAAGTGGCCCTGCTTCCCACAAGCGA
The DNA here is from genome assembly GCA_024653485.1 of Bacillota bacterium. NCBI lineage: Bacteria > Bacillati > Bacillota > Bacillota bacterium. Next base: position 74,088 of record JANLFY010000007.1, read on the forward strand.
GCCCACGGCCATGAAAACCAGGGCTCGGATTGGCCACCAAACCACTAGGCCGATGACCAGTCCTATCAAGCCCGTTGCTACCGTAAACGCCGGCGGGAGCATGGGGACCCCCTTGGGTGCCGTCTCCTGGAGTGTGCGGAGGGTGGAGACCATGGGCACCACTGAGAGCGCCCCGGTGATGAGCACGAGAAGCACCGGTCCGACTGCGTCGGGCCGGTGGACTATGTCTTCGAACGTTGCGCCCGGATCGGTGAGCGCGCCTATGATGCGTGCGACAAGTGTCTTCCTGGGCTTCAAGGTTGCGTCCGTCATTTCCGACAACTCCTCTCCTGTGCGATTCAGTCGGAACCCGGCGCTCGGAGTCCGGCACTAACAGCACATAAAGTATTTCGCAAACGGCGCGCGGTTTCCTCCATCTTCAACGCGAGGAGGCCCGCGTTATGCGAGACGTGGCCACACTCACCTGGAGTAAGACGATTCTCGGTGCGACGCGCAGGCTAGGCAGGGAACGCCTGTGGAACGAATAATTACTAGCGACGCGACGTCAACAATGGTTGGGCACATGGTTCTTGACGAAGGGAGTGTTACGGGTTGTTACAGAGACGGCGGACTGCCCTTGTTGCGGCCGGTCTCCTTGTTATCGTGGCTTTGACGATAGTGGGCAGCAAGATGGCCGGCGAGAAGAAGCCCACGTACACCGTGGACACAGTCAGGGTCGAACCCGCAGCCTTTCGCGTCACTGTGTCCGCGCAAGGCACGGTGGAGCCCGATTCCACGTTGGAGGTGAGGACACAGACAGCGGGGCGGGTGGCGGAGGTACTGGTAAAGGAGGGCGACACCGTTCAGGAAGGCCGGGAGATGGTGAGGCTTGACAAATCAGATCTCCTCGCTCAATTGCAGCAGGCGAGAGCGGCTGTAGCATCCGCCGAGGCGGAAGTAGCGCAACTCGGCGTGGCGTCCCCGAGCGAAGACGGCAAACCTCTCGAAGTGCAACAGGCCGAGGCACAGCTGGCTATAGCGCGTGCCAGGTTGGCTGAAACGGAGCGCGGTCCGTCCGAGGCGCAGGTGGCGCAGGTTCGCGCACAACTCACCCAAGCAGAGACCGCGTTGAGGGACGCAGAGAAGAATCTCGGCGTGATGCAGACTCTTTACGAGAAAGGGGCGGTCGCAAGGTCCGCGGTCGACGAGGCGACGACGAGGCTCACCAACGCCAGGGCCGCGCACGATTCAGCGAGGCAGCAGTTAGACGCCCTCCTGGCGTCTCCCACTTCTGAGCAGCGGGAGATCGCTCGTGCGCAAGTGAAGGAGGCGGAGATCGCCCTAGCCATGGCGCGAGAGCGAGAGGCCTCCAAGGAGAAGAGCAGGCAGGCCGCGATGGCCCGCCTGGAGCAGGCCAGGGCGAGTCTGGCTCTCGTCGAGGCACAGCTCGCAATGACTTCCATAACGGCGCCGGGGGATGGCACTGTGATGAGCGTGACGGTCAAGAGAGGCGCGGTGGTAGTCGACGGTACGCCTGTGGTGACGCTGGCACGTGCGGGCGGCGTAAGGGTGAGGGCACGAGTCGACGAAACGGACATCTCTGCTGTCGCCGTCGGCCAAGAGGCTATCTTCACAACGGACGCCCTTGCAGGCATGGAGCTTCGCGGCACGGTGACGGAGATAGCTCCCGCGGCCGTCATGGACGGGACAGTCCCTCGCTTTCCCGTGCTCATAGACGTGCATGAGGCGCCGTCGGCGCTTCTGCCCGGAATGAGCGCTGAAGTGGAGATAATCACATACTCGAAGCCTGATGCCCTTGTCGTGCCTCTGCAGGCCATTCTCGAGAAGAACGGGACGAAGACGCTTTTTGTGGTGGATACCGGGCGCTCAACTGCGAAGGAAGTAACAGTGGCAGTCGGACGGGAAAGCCTCATGGAGGCTGAGATCATCGAGGGGGTCCACCCGGGTGACGAAGTCGTAGTCGGGGATGCGTCCGTCCTGAGGAAGCTGAAAGACGGCGATCGTGTGAAAAAGGGGACTCAAGGTAAAGCGGAGGGAAGCGGCTCAGGTTTGAAGGTTCGCGTCGGCGCGTCGCAGTGAAGTCGATGCGGGGCGGAGCGCGGGGCGCCCGGAGGCAGCGGCGCGACCGGCGACAGAGGTAAGGTGAGGACGCGTGATCGCAGTGCAGGACGTCGAGAAAGTATACAGGACCGGCGCGGTCGAGGTGGCGGCGCTGCGAGGGGTGTCCCTCGAGATCAGGACGGGAGAGTTCGTTTCGATAATGGGACCTTCCGGCTCGGGGAAGTCGACCCTCATGAACATCCTGGGATGCCTCGATAGGCCCGCCCGGGGCATCTACCGCCTCGATGGCAGGCTTGTGAGCTCGCTTTCAGACGATGAGCTCGCCGAGGTCAGGAACAAGAAGATCGGTTTCGTGTTCCAAACGTTCAATCTTCTGCCAAGGGCGACAGCTCTCGAGAATGTGGAACTGCCTCTTGTGTACGCGGGAGTACCGACCGGGGAGCGCAGGCGGAGGGCGTTGGAAGCCCTCGAGGCGGTCGGACTCGGCGAGCGAACGAGGCACCGGCCGAGCGAGCTTTCGGGGGGTCAAGCTCAGAGGGTTGCCATCGCTCGCGCTCTCGTCTTGAGTCCCGCGATCATTCTCGCAGATGAGCCCACGGGCAACCTTGACAGCAAAGCCGGCGCGGAGATCATCCGCCTTCTCGAGGGTCTGAACGAACGAGGAATGACGATCGTCGTGGTCACCCACGATCCTGACGTCGCGTCTCACACCGACCGCGTGATCAGAATAAAGGACGGCAGAGTCGTTGATGGGGACGTGGCCGGGGAAAGCGAGGCGGAGGAGGAATGAGCCTGTACGAGTGCATCAAGCTCGCCCTCAGCAGTCTACGCGCGAACAAGATGCGGTCCGCTCTGACGCTGCTCGGCATCGTCATCGGCATCGCGTCGGTCATTGCAATGATGTCCATGGGCGAGGGCGCGAGGAAGTTGGTGACCGGGGAGTTCGTGGGCATGGGCGCGAACCTCGTTTTCGTCCAGCAGGACTACACCCGTCAGGAAGTGATTTGGGGTCACGTGAAGCCTCTCACCATCGAAGACGCAGACCTCATAAGGAGGGCGTGCCCGGCCGTGGCCGACGTCAGCGTCACCAAGGTAGGGCCAGCCGTGGTGAAGTACGGCACGAAGCGTCAGAACGTCAACGCCACTTTCACCGACGACGGCCTTTCTTCGACACAGCGCGGGCTGCTTGCCGAGGGAAGGCTCCTCACGGAACTTGATGTCACAGCCCGGCGTCCCGCTGTGGTCCTCGGTGGAGGATTGGCCCGAGAGTTATTCGAGGGTAAGGAGCCACTGGGTGAAAAGGTCAAGATAAACGGGCTGCCCTTCGTCGTCGTTGGGGTGCAGCAAGAGCAGGGTCGGACGATCTTCGGGGATAACACCGCTGACATGTCGGTGTACCTACCGATAAGCCATGCCAGGCGCATGACCGGCAGCGGCAACGTTGCCGCGATCACCGCGGAAGCCGTGGACGTAGCTCATGTCAAGCAGGCTACGGATCAGATCAAGTCCGTCCTGGCTCGCAAGTATGGCGAGGATCCCCCGTTCATGGTGATCAGCAGCTCAACGATACTGAAGTCCGCAGAGACCGTGATGAGCATTTTCACGGTGATCCTCGCGGGAATCGGGAGCATATCCCTGCTCGTCGGGGGGATCGGCGTGATGAATATCATGCTCGTATCGGTGACGGAGCGGACTCGTGAGATCGGCATCAGGAAGGCGGTGGGAGCGAAGAGAGGCGACATACTACGGCAATTCATAGTCGAGGCCGTCGCACTCTGCCTTGCCGGGGGAGCCATCGGGATCGTCCTTGGGAGCGGCGGAGCGGCTCTCCTGGCGAAGCTGGCGAAGTGGCCGACGTACGTCTCGCCGCTCGCGGTGTCGGTGGCGTTTCTCTCTGCGACCGCAGTGGGGCTGGTATTCGGCGTGTACCCCGCCTATAAGGCCGCCAACCTCGACCCGATCGAGGCTCTTCGTTACGAATAGAGAGTCTAGGAGGCTCCTGACGCACGTCGCAACCCGTGGCGATTCGTCGCCGGGCATGTCGGTCGATTCCGGAGGGACAGGTACAATTTCCGTCAGGTTCTCCCCACGTCCCTGTGGTATCATCCTCGCGGGCATGGAATTGCCGCCGTGTGAGACTCGGGAAGGGGGAGCGAACCATGGCACCCACGATCCGCCGGACCTTGGGCGATCGCACAAAGCGGGAAGGGGACGAGTGCGAGACCTCCGCCGGACAACGACCGAGCCGACCCGATGTGAAGAGAGTGTACCTATCGAAGAGGGAGGCCCGCGCTGAGCGGACGCCGCTTGTGCGCGCGGGACAGCGCGAGAGGGTAGCGAGCGGGGGCCGTGGGGGGCGTCAGACAGTCGGTGGCCGGGCCTTCGAGTTCCTAATGGAGGCATCCTCGCCAGAATCAGCGCTGTCTGGCTTGATCGGCTTCCTACTGGGTAGAGCGACGGTGCTCGGTGCGACCTCGCCGTTCGGAATTGCGTATCTCGCAAGGGTAGCAGCTTCTCGAAGCCACAGTCTGTTGTTGACCGCCATCGGGGTCCTACTCGGCATGACCGGACCTGTGCTGAATTGGCGCACCGTTTGGCCTGTGTTCCCCGTCATCCTCGTGGCTGCCGCGGCTCGCTCGATGTCCCGGAAGACGAGCGATAACCCCTTCGTGCTGCCTGGTGTGGTACTGGTGCTCGGATTCGTGTCAGCATGGATCGTGAAGATGATCATGCGCATCCCCGTGCCACCCCTGCCGGTCGCTGCGCTCGAGGCAGTCATCGGGACCGCGGTCGCCGCAGTGTTCACCTGGAGCCTGGGTCAAGGAGCCCTGCACGAGAGCGCCCTGCCAACGCGCCGTCGCGAGGCTTTGGGCTTGGAGGAGATCGCGTCCTTGGGCCTGATGTGCGCGGGCGTCGTGATGGGGCTCTCAGGGGTAGGGTTCCGCGGGATTGCGGCCGGCGCCGTGGCGGCGGGCTTTTCGACCATCATCATGGCGTACGGGGGTGGCGGCGCGCTAGGCGCCGCTGCCGGCGGGTTGATGGGCCTCGCGTGTGCCATGTCCGGGCAAGGCGGTGCGCCCGTTGTGGGAGCCTACGCCATAGGCGGGTTCGTGGCGGGAGCCTTCCGGCAGTACGGCAAGGCAGCCACTGTCGGAGGGTTCTTGGCCGGCGCGGGTCTCTTGGTGTTTCAGGTGGCGGCTGCGTCCGAAGTCCCGGTGTTCGTGGGTCAACTCGCCGTCTCGGGCATCGCGTTCATGTGTGTCCCCCGTCGTCACCTCTACAGGATGAGAGCGCTCTTGCCCGCTCCCGCGCACGATTCCCCCCGCGGGGATGCCCGGCGTGTACAAGATCTCCTTTCGAAGAAGCTGCAGGATTTCTCGAGAGTGTTCGAGGACCTATCCTCTATGCTGAAACAAGCGCCCCATGACCCCGATCTGGCCGAGCGTGCTGACGTCGCTTACGTCCTCCACAGAGTCGCGCAGATCGCTTGCAGCCGCTGCCGCTCTTACCTGTTCTGCTGGCAAGACGCGTTCCACAGGACGTTCCGCGATGTGCTGGACTTGGCGGCGCTCGCGGAGCTCAAGGGGAGGGTGGATCCGAGTGAAGTCAAAGGCCAGTTGCGGCGGAGATGCATCGACATAGCCGGGCTCGTAGCGGCGGTGAATGGCACTACGGGGGCATTCAGGCAGAACCTGACATCCACCAGGCGCCTCGTGGAGGGACGTCAGATGCTGGCCGGCCAGCTGCAGGGCGTGGCGGCCATCCTGAGAGGGCTGGGCGAGGACGTCTGGCGACGCATAGAGTTCGAGACCTGGGCCGAGGAGCGGATCTACAGAGAGCTGTCGAGGTTCGGGCTTGGAGTGTCTGAAGTCAGCGTCGTGGCTAGGAACAAAGGTCGACTCGACGTGACCCTGAAGAAGGGGGCTTGCTGTGGGGATGAGGAGTGTAAGAAGGCCTTGGCACCTCTCGTCTCGCGGCTGCTGGGCCACCAAATGGAGGCGTCGAAGGTCCGGTGCGGGGCGAGGGGAGGCCTCCCTACGTGTGAGGTGTTCCTCTCGCAAGCGCGCGTTTTCGGAATCGCGACCGCGGCGAGCGTGCTCGCCAGGGGTGGCGGTGCCGTTTCGGGAGATACTCACTCTGTGATCGAGCTCGCGGATGGACGGATGGTCTTCGTGCTCAGCGACGGAATGGGGGCGGGCGAGGCCGCTGCGGTCGAGAGCTCCACGGCTGTGTGCATGCTGGAGCGATTGCTGGAAGCGGGCTTCGACGATGAGTTCGCGGTGAAGACGGTGAATCTCATACTCCTCCTGCGTTCGTCGGGCGAAACCTTTGCGACGCTCGACGTGGTCACGGTGGACCTTGGGACGGGCGATGCGGAGTTCATAAAGGTCGGGTCGCCTCCCAGTTTCGTGAGGACCGCGCGCGGAGTGAGGGTGGTGGAGTCGGCTACATTGCCCGCAGGGGTGTTCGACGCTATAGACGTGGAAAGGACCCGAGTGAAGCTCAGCGACGGTGATGTTCTCGTCATGGTGAGCGACGGCGTGCTCACCTCCACGGATCACTCCGAAGAGAGAGGTGAATGGGTTGCGTCGGCTCTCTCGCGACTGTCGTCGGATCAGCCCGAGGACGTTGCGCGCCTCATCCTCGACAAAGCCCGCCAGCATTGCAAGGGGAAGGAGCCTGACGACATGACGGTCGTGGTCGGTCGGGTGTACCGCCGGCTTCCGGAGCGCAGGTTCGTGCGGAACCATGCTGTGTTGGGGCGCGACCGTGCGTCCATGTCGACAGTGGCGAATGCGTAGTTGGGCGCGACAGCGCGGTCAGGGCATGATATAATCGCTTCGAAAGGAGAGCCCCTTTCGCGAGGTGAGGGGACGTCAGTTCGAGGACGCTTCTGGGTGCCGGGCGTGCGGCCGGCGAGCGCGTCTCCCGAAAGCCCGTCAGTCCGTAAGCAGAAAACGGGGAAACCGGGAATCCGGGAATCCGGGAGATAGGGAGACTGGGAGACTGGGAGCCTGGGAGCGTTCCTGCGTCCCGCCTCGATGATTGGAATGGCTGCCATGGCTGGGAAGAGGGGGCGCGAGCGGTGACGCACGGCGCTCTCCGCCCTTTGTCGGCGGCCGGTGGTTCCCGGGGCGGCTAGCGCTACAGTGGGCCGGACAGAGCTCATCAACAAAGTGAGGTCCACCATAAGACGGTACGAGATGACGAAGCCGGGAGACCTCGTGCTCGTTGGAGTGTCGGGCGGTCCTGACTCCGTCGCGCTACTACATGTCCTCTGGGTCCTTTCCAAGGAGCTCGAGATCCTGTTGCACGTGGGACACCTGAACCACATGCTTCGCGGTGAGGCTGCCTGCGAGGACGCCGCGTACGTGCGGGATCTGGCGGGACGCCTGGGCGTGCCGGTCACCATCGAATCGAGAGACGTTGCGTCCGTCGCTCGCAGGGATCGGGTTTCGCTGGAGCTTGCCGCGCGGAAGGTGCGATACGATTTCTACCGCAGGACAGCGGGTATCGTGGGCGCATCAAGGGTAGCCTTGGGTCATCACGCCGGGGACCAGGCTGAGACGGTGCTACTTAGGCTCGTCCGCGGGACCGGCACGACAGGGCTTGCAGGCATCCCGCCGGTCCGCCGCCTGGTGGACGGATCGGACGCAGGCGTCATCGACGACGGGACAGTCGACTCGGCTGACACCGTCGAGCGTGCCGGTCATGTGGCGCGGCACGTCCCAACCGTCATCCGCCCTCTCATAGAAGTCCCTCGCGAAGAGATCGAGGCCTACTGCCGGGAACACGAACTTGGGCCGAGGGTGGACGCGTCGAACCTCGCGCCGGTGTTCACGCGCAACAGCGTCAGGCATGAGCTTATCCCCTTTCTGGAGCGCCGCTACAATCCGCACGTTGTCCGGAGCATAGCGAGGACAGCCGAGCTCGTGAGGGAGGACGACTCTTTCATATCTTGCGAGGTGCGGCGGAGGATGGAGCTCGTCGTGCTGAGCGAGTCAGAAACGCGCGTCGTCCTGAGGATCGAGCGTCTTCTCGCAGAGCACCCCGCGATCCGACGCCGACTCGTTCGGGAGGCCCTGGCGCTGGTTGGACGGGGCGCAGACGGCATCGAATTCGAGCACGTGGAAATGGTGCTGGACCTTGCGCGAAGCGGCTCTCTCGGTGCGAGCGCGAGCCTGCCGCGGGGAATCCGGGCAAGGAAGGCCCGGGGCGGGCCAGAGGCGAGAGCCGGGTTCGAAGGCCGACTGGGGATCTCCAAGCTCATACCACGCGGAGAACTTGTCTTGGAGATTGAAGCCCGGCTCGGACAGGGTCGGGACGGTGAAGGGAGGCCGGTGGTCCACGGCGCTTGCGACACCGCGACGGCCGAGCGCGTCGAGCCGTTCGAGCGCAGGCTGAACGTGCCCGGCGTGACGTTCATTCCAGAGCTTGAGCTGGTATTCGAGGCGGAAGTCCTGGAGACCGGGTCGGGGTTAGACGCGCGAGGCGGTGTTCTCAAACCCGCCGCGAGCGGCCGCCCTGAAGGCTTCGAAGAGCGTTTCGACCTCGACGAACTGGGGACTGATCTTGTTGTGAGGACGAGGCGAGCGGGGGATAGGATCGTCCCATTCGGCATGGAAGGCCACAAGAAGCTGAAGGAGCTCTTTATCGATGAGAAGGTGCCGAGGAACATTCGGGACCGCGTACCCGTTATAGTGGCCGGGGGAGAGATCATCTGGGTCGTTGGGATCAGGCGAAGCAACATCGCCAAGGTGGGGCCGTCCACCCGGAAAACGCTTCGGCTTGTGGCGCGTTTCGGCCTGCTAGGATGAGGGCCACGCCGGACGGCACCGGACTGCACCGGGCCGCACCGGACCGGAGCAGGCCGGACCAGGCCGGACCGGGCGGGGAGGGGAGGCCCCGGTCGGTTGTGATCGAGGTCTCCCTATGCTATAATGTGCTTGCATATCATGGGATTTCAGAATCCTAGATCTTCATGACGCGAATGAATGGGACCGGTGCTCGCGGCGGAGGAGCCCCGGCCGCGTGGTGATGATCGGTGGGAGGAGATCAATTGAACAAAGCGCTACGAACGCTCGGCCTGTGGCTCTTGCTCGGCCTCATGACCGTGTCGATCGCGAGCAGCTTCTACGGTCAGAGGGAGCAGCCGAAGCAGGTCAGTTTGAGCACGTTCATGGAGAAGCTGGACGCAGGCAATGTGTCACAGCTTCACATTATAGGCGACGACAAAGTCGAGGGACGGTTCACAGACGGCACGGAGTTCCAAACTTACGTGCCTGATATCAGCCTCGTTACTGACAAGCTGAAAGACGCTCGGGGGCCACTCGCCCGGGTCGAGGTGATCGCTGAACCCAAGCCTGCGGCGCCCTGGTGGTATACGATCCTGCCGCAGATAATATCGATTCTCTTCTTCGTGGGCCTGTGGTTGTTCATCCTCAATCAGATGCAGGGAGGCGGGAACAAGGCCCTGTCCTTCGGCAGGAGCCGAGCGCGGCTCCACGTTGAGGAGCGAGGCAAGACCACTTTCGCCGACGTGGCTGGCGTTGACGAGGCCAAAGAGGAGCTCGCGGAGATAGTCGAGTTCCTGAAGCACCCGAAGAAGTTTGTCGAGCTGGGGGCGAAGATACCCAGGGGCGTGTTGCTCGTGGGCCCTCCGGGAACGGGCAAGACTCTTCTTGGTCGGGCAATCGCGGGCGAGGCTGGCGTGCCTTTCTTCATCATAAGTGGCTCCGACTTCGTGGAAATGTTTGTGGGCGTAGGAGCGGCGAGGGTGAGGGACCTCTTCGATCAGGCGAAGAAGAACGCGCCGTGCATCGTGTTCATCGATGAGATAGACGCGGTGGGTAGGCAGCGTGGCGCGGGCCTTGGTGGCGGGCACGACGAGCGAGAGCAGACGTTGAACCAGCTCCTCGTGGAGATGGATGGGTTCGAGCCGAACGCTGGCATAATCCTGCTGGCGGCCACCAACAGGCCTGACGTGCTCGACCCGGCGCTCCTGAGACCGGGCAGGTTCGACAGGCAAGTGGTCGTGGACATGCCCGACCTTTCGGGTAGGGAAGCCATCCTGAAGGTGCACGCGAGGAACAAGCCGCTGGCGTCCGACGTCAACCTGAGGGTGCTGGCCCAAAGAACGCCCGGATTCACAGGCGCGGACCTCGAGAACCTCCTGAACGAGGCCGCCATTCTGGCGGCGCGCCGGGGCAAGCGGAAGATAACGATGGCGGAGTGCGACGAGGCCATTGACCGAGTGGTGGCGGGCCCGCAAAAGAAAGGGCGCGTCATTAGCGAACGAGAGAAGAACCTCGTTGCGTTCCACGAAGCGGGGCACGCGCTTGCCGCGAAGCTGCTGCCGCACGCAAACCCGGTCCAAAAGGTGTCGATAATACCGCGTGGAAGGATGGGTGGGTACACCCTCATGCTTCCCGAAGAGGACCGGCACTTCCTGACCAAGTCGGAGATCCTCGACGAGGTCGTTGTGGGGCTTGCGGGGCGTGTCGCAGAAGAGATCGTGTTGGGAGAGGTATCCACGGGTGCGGAGAACGACCTGAACGGGGTCACTAAGGCGGTTCGCAGGATGGTGACGGAGTACGGCATGAGCGAGGAGCTCGGCCCTCTCACGTTCGGGAGGAGGCGCGAGGAGACCGTGTTCCTCGGTCGGGACCTTGCGCACGACCGCGACTACAGCGAGGAAGTCGCTGCGGCGATCGACCGCGAGGTGCGGAGGATCATAGACGAATGCTACACGAGAGCGAAAGAGCTCATTGCGGGAAACAAAGGCAAGCTCGAGAGGCTCGCTAACGCTCTCAAGGAACGAGAGACGATCGAAGGAGCAGAGCTGGATGCCATTCTGCTGGATGCGGCTCCGTCCGGGGAGGACGGCGCGGCCGAGCAGATGCCTGCCGCCGCGGCTGCCGCCACGAGGAACGACCAAGAGGGCAGCGCATCTGAGCAGACAGGCGCGGTTAAGGGGCGTGTTCCATCAAGGCCTCCGAAACTTGCGGAGAGTCCGGGCAGGGCTTAAGCGACGAATCGGGCCAGGTGCTACCGCGGGAGATGCGGAAGAATGAGGACCTGGCCCGTTTGGATCTTTCATCTTGGGGGGATGGAGGCGTATGGCAGATAGTGTCCGTGCCCCGAGAGGGCGAGGGCTGTCATGCAAAGGATGGCAGCAAGAAGCGGCCATGCGTATGCTCATGAACAACCTCGACCCGGAGGTGGCAGAAAGGCCTGAGGAACTCGTGGTGTACGGCGGGCGAGGGAAGGCCGCCCGAGACTGGGACGCGTTCCACGCCATAGTTGAGTCCCTGACGAACCTCGAGGACGATGAAACCCTCCTCGTCCAGTCAGGGAAGCCAGTGGGCGTTTTCAGGACCCACCGGCTTGCTCCGAGGGTGCTCATCTCCAATTCGATGCTCGTGCCGGCGTGGGCGACGTGGGAGAAGTTCTGGGAGCTCGAGGCGAAGGGACTCACCATGTATGGACAGATGACCGCCGGAAGCTGGATATACATAGGGACGCAAGGGATCCTGCAAGGAACGTACGAGACGTTCGCAGAGGCTGCGCGTCAGCACTTCGGAGGCAGCCTCACTGGGAGGTTGGCTCTGACCGCGGGCCTTGGAGGCATGGGCGGCGCCCAGCCGCTCGCGGTCACCATGAACGGCGGGGTGATCATCGCCGTGGAGGTCGACGAGGAACGCATCAAGCGGCGTCTCGCAACAAGGTACTGCGACGTCATGGCGCGTGGCATTGACGAGGCGGTCGGCCTCGCCCGTAGGGCCCTCGAGAGGCAAGAGGCGCTCTCAATAGCCCTTCTGGGGAACGCCGCGGAAACCCACCCGGAGTTCGTGCGTCGGGGCGTGATCCCCGATATAGTGACCGATCAGACCTCCGCTCACGACCCGTTGGGCGGATACATCCCCGCAGGCCTTTCCGTGGCGGAAGCCGCGGAGCTGCGCAAGGCCGATCCCAAGCAGTACATCGACCGGGCCATGAAGTCCATGTCAACTCAAGTTGAAGCCATGCTCGAGATGAAGCGCCGCGGGGCGGTGGTATTCGACTACGGCAATAACCTGCGCCAGCAGGCCTTCGATGCAGGGGTCAAGGAAGCTTTCAGCTATCCGGGTTTCGTGCCGGCCTACATCCGGCCGCTCTTCTGCGAGGGCAAGGGCCCGTTCCGCTGGGTGGCTCTGTCGGGCGACCCCGAGGACATCTACAAGACGGACGAGGTCGTGTTGCGGGAGTTCCCCGAGAACGAGAGGCTTACCCGGTGGATCAGAATGGCCCGAGAGAGGGTCCAGTTCCAGGGGCTGCCGGCCAGGATATGCTGGCTGGGCTACGGCGAGAGGGCAAGGTTCGGCAAGGCCATAAACGAGCTCGTCCGTCGGGGAGAGATCTCCGCCCCAATTGTGATCGGTCGGGATCACCTAGACACCGGGTCAGTGGCCTCGCCCAACCGTGAGACGGAAGGAATGAAGGACGGCAGCGACGCCATCGCGGACTGGCCCATCCTGAACGCTCTTCTCAACGCCGTTTCAGGCGCGTCGTGGGTGTCCGTTCATCACGGCGGCGGAGTGGGCATCGGCTATTCGATTCACGCCGGGATGGTAGTGGTGGCCGATGGCACGGACGACGCTGCCTGGCGGCTTGAGCGAGTGCTCACGACGGATCCGGGCTCAGGCGTGATCCGCCACGCCGACGCAGGTTACGAGAAGGCAATAGAGACCGCGCGCAAGCATGGCATCAAGATACCGATGCTGCGAGAGGCAAGGTCTTGAGATAGAAGGGGCGCGGTCGGCTCCGGGTCGGCGTCCTCGACGACACGGCAGTCGCGCTCCCCACTTGCTGTGGCAGTGACTGGTGATCGTGCCAGGATGCGTCATCTTGGGCGATCGTAGCGATCATTGGCATTGCTTTCCTCAATGTGCTGTGGTACAATTTGATAGTGTGGGGGAGCCGGGGGTGCCGCCGGCGCAGTCTTGAAGGGGACACAAGAGCACACACGACACTCCGATCACGGGCCGCCAACGAGCCACTTGACGCAGGCTCCAGCGTAGGTTCCAGCGCAAGTGCCGCCGCAACGTAGGTCATCCCCTGGTGTCTCTGTATGCTTCTCGGTCAGGGGCGGGCTCTCAAGAGCCAGAGCAGGGCGAGGTCGTAAGCGTGACCCCGGAAAGCTTTAAGCCAGAAAGAGTTCTCACGAGTCTCTGCACGCCTGTCATCGATAGGCTGTGGGTATCCGCAGTCGTAGCCGGCGTGCTGCTGGGCGCGGCGTTTTTCGACGAGATCGAGTGGAAGCCGGGTTCGTTTCCCCCGGTGCTCGCCGTGGGTGGACTCGCGTATGCGTGGGCGAGACACGCCGTTGCGACCGCTGCGCTCAGCAAGCGGGTTTGGCTGGGGCTCCTCGTCACCGGCGCTGATATCGCGTTCGTCGGGGCAGCGATATACGTGTCGGGCGGGCCGTCAAGCCCTTTCTGGGCCATGTTCGTTCTACCGGTGCTCACGGCGACCATGAGGTTCGGGCTCAAGATTGGGCTGGTCACAACGTGCGCAGCCAGCGTTCTCTCCTTTGCCGTCCTGACTGTGGGAGGGTTCTCGGACGGACTGCTCGGCCTGAACCTCTCGAGGCCGGTGTTCATGATCGCAATATCTCTGATAGCCAGCTTCTTCCTTGGCACCCTTGTGGAAGAGGAGAAGAAGCTAAGGCAGGAGATCCTGACGCTTTCGAGGACCGATCCGCTCACCGGGCTCTACAACCATCGCTATCTGCTCGAGCTTCTCGGAGGCGAACTCAAGAGGGCGGCACGCTACGGCGAGCCTATCGCGGTCAGCATGATAGACCTCGATCTCTTCAAGAGCGTTAACGACACTTTTGGTCATCTTGTAGGCGATAGGATTCTCACTCAGCTCGTGGACACGCTCAAAGGGACGTTCAGAGCCACCGATTGCCTTGCCCGGTACGGCGGGGACGAGATCGCCGTGGTGATGCCCAAGGCCGGACATCGTGAAGCTCTCTCTGCGCTCGAAAGGGCGAGGGACGCAGCTGCGAAGGCCCGCTTCTCCGGTCCGAGCGGCCAAAGCTTGCAGGTCACCATAAGCGCGGGGGTAGCCGTGTTTCCCGATCACGGTGATAACGCGTTGAGCCTCCTTGACAAAGCCGACCGGGCCATGTACTCGGCGAAGAACTCCGGCGGCAATCGCGTACAGCTGTACCACCCATCTCTCGAAGAAGCCACTCTAGAAGCAGCTCCAACCGTTGCTCCACACTCGTGACCGGTGTCCGTGACCAGAGAGGATTTTGACCTGACTTGAAGAAACTGCATAATCGACTAAGAAGAAGGAGGGGAGGTTCCTTGGAGAAGGTCCTGCTAGTAGAGCATGACAAGTGTACAGCTTGTCGTATCTGCGAACTTGTGTGTTCGGCGAAGCATGCGGGGTCGTTCAACCCCGCGAAGGCCAGGATCACGGTTGCGACGTTTCTCGAGGACAACTTCTTCTTTCCGCTCACGTGCCAGCAGTGCGAGGATCCCCTTTGCCAGGATGTCTGCCCCGCCGGTGCCATATCGCGGGACGCGCAGACAGGTGCGGTAGTCATAGATGACCAGAAGTGCATAGGGTGCAGAATGTGTCAAGCTGCCTGTCCCTTCGGAGCGATAGCATACTCCTCCTCGGAACAGAAGGTCGTCAAGTGCGACCTGTGCGGCGGCGACCCTGAATGCGTTCTGTTCTGTCCATGGGACGCGATCAAGTACGTCCAGGCTGACGATGCGGCTCTCCGCAGGCGCAAGGCTGTCGGCGAGAAGCTCAAGAAAGCTTTGCAGGAGGTGAGACTGTGATGTACGGGTGGACGGGGAAGCTCCTTCGGGTCGACCTCAGTGCAGGCTCGGTCACAGTGGAAGACCTGTGTCCTGAGTTGGCAGAGAATTACCTCGGGGCGAGAGGCTTGGGTACCAAGATCCTCTATGACGAGCTCAAGCCCGGAACGGATCCGCTCGGCCCTGACAACAAGATCATCTTCGCCACAGGCCCCCTGACGGGTACGGCAGCCACCTCCGCCGGCCGCTACAACGTCGTCACGAAGTCACCGCTCACGGGGTTCATCGCAGCCTCTAACTCCGGTGGTTACTTCCCAGCAGAGATGAAGTACGCCGGTTTCGACGCCATCATCGTCGAAGGCGTCGCGCAAGAACCTGTGTATCTTTGGGTGCGCAATGGTAAAGCCGAGATACGCTCCGCTAAACACGTTTGGGGGAAGAACACGGCCGACACCACGGATATCCTTGTCTCGGAGACGGACCCGGACGCCAAGGTAGCGTGCATCGGTCCGGCCGGCGAGAAACTCGTGCTCTTTGCTTGCGTCGTGAACGACAAGGGAAGGGCCGCGGGACGCTCGGGCGTCGGTGCGGTAATGGGCTCGAAGAATCTGAAAGCGATCGTAGTGAGGGGCACTGGAGACGTCAAGGTTGCAGACCCGGTGAGATTCAGGGAGGCCGTGCTTGCGGCCTTTGAGAAGATCAAGGCGTCTCCAGTCACGTCGCAGGGTCTTCCCACATACGGTACACCCGTTCTCGTGAACGTCATCAACCAGCACGGCGCGTTCCCGACCCGCAACTTCCAAACAGGCGTGTTCGAAGGGGCGGAGAAGATATCGGGTGAAACGCTCGCGGCAACGCTTCTTGTGAGAAAGCGCGCGTGCTTCGGGTGTCCGATCGCGTGCGGGCGTCCTACCGTGATCAAGAGCGGGAAACACAGCGGGCGGGGAGAGGGGCCTGAGTACGAGTCCATCTGGGCGCTGGGAGCCGCTTGCGGCGTCGACAACCTTGAAGCTGTGACCAAGGCGAACTACATTTGCAACGAACTCGGGCTTGACCCGATAACGATGGGTTCGACGATCGCGTGTGCTATGGAGCTCTACGAAAAGGGGTACCTCCCGAAGAGCGCGACGGACATATCTCTCGAGTTTGGCAACGCCGACTCAATGGTTGAGGCCACGCGGAAAACAGGGAACCGGGAGGGCATAGGCGACCTGCTTGCACGGGGCTCGTACCGCCTTGCCGCAGAGTTCGGCCACCCCGAGCTCTCGATGAGCGCAAAGAAGCAAGAGTACCCGGCGTACGACCCGCGGGGTGTAAAGGGCATCGGACTGAACTACGCCACTTCGAACAGAGGTGGTTGCCACGTGAGGGGGTACACGATCTCCCCAGAGGTGCTCGGTGTCCCTGAGAAGATAGACCCGCTGTCCAAGGAGGGGAAGGCTGCTTGGGTAAAGGCATTCCAGGACGTGACCGCGCTAGTTGACTCGGTCGGGATGTGCCTCTTCACCACATTCGCCCTGGGTGCCCAAGATGTGGCGAGCATGCTCGAGCCTGCAACGGGCGTCGCGTTCTCCACCGAGAAGGCCGTCCTCGCCGGGGAGCGCATTTGGAACCTGGAACGCCTCTTCAACCTGAGGGAGGGGTTGACCAAGGAGGACGATTCCTTGGCGCCAAGGCTCCTCACCGAGCCCATGCCGGAAGGTCCCGCGGCCGGACAAGTCGTGGAGCTCGCCGACATGCTTGCCGACTACTATGCCGAGAGAGGATGGAGTGAGGACGGAAGGCCTTCAGCAAAGACCCTTGAGAGGCTGGGGCTCGCCGGCTGACGGCGGCACAAGGGTTTTTCGGAGTCGTTGAGAGCTTGGGTCATTCGCGGTTGCCGGCGCTCCTACGCGGGGACGGCGGGCGAAGCAAGGCACTCGGTGTGCCGATCCTCCTCCTTGGGTGATCGCCGGCAACCCGTGACCCTCCGTGGAGCGGCTTTGGGCCGGCGGGCTCGCAGCGGGCCCGCGGGTCAACGCACAGTCGTTTGGGCGAGGGGACTTGCTTTGCGAGTTCGACTGTTCTTCTTTCTGAGAGATGCCGCGGGTCAGGACGAGGTGACGATACCCGCGGACGCAGCTCCGTGCCTCCGTGAGCTCGTCCGGGTCCTCTCGGAGCGTTTCGGTGAGCGGTTCTCGAGGCAGCTCGTCACGGAGACTGGAGAGATCCGGAACGACGTCAACATCCTTGTGAACGGCCGGAACGTGCAGTTCCTGTCGGGAGCGGACACCCAACTCAAGGACGAGGATACCGTGAGCTTCCTTTCTGCGGTCGCTGGCGGGTGATGGGGGACGAATCCAGGCGTAGAAGCGTGCGCCGCGCGTCTGGTGTGTCTGGTGTCTGGTATGGGGGGATGTGCCCGATGAAGTACGTGATCCTTGGAAACGGTCCTGCGGGAGTGAGCGCGCTCAAGGCGATCCTGGAGGAAGACCCCGCGGGAGACATCACGATAGTTGCGCCAGAGACTTGGCGGTGCTATTCAAAGGTCCTCCTGACCCACTGGATAGCTGGGAAAGTGAGGTTCCCGAATCTTTTCCTTGTCGACGAGGATTTCTACAAGTCGAACGGCGTCAAGACGGTTTTTGGTGCGGCGGCGACCCGCATCGACCCGGAGGGGAAGGTCGTAGAGCTATCCAACAGGCAGAGGCTTGGATACGACAGGCTCCTGCTTGCCATGGGAAGCTCCCCGCAGGTGCCGGAGGTGCGCGGTATAAGGCTTCCTGGAGTCCATTACCTTAGGACTCTCGATGACGCGGAGAGGATAACCCAGGCGGTGTCCTCGGCCCGCCGGGCGGCTGTAATCGGAGGCGGGCTTGTGAGCCTCAAGGCGGCAGAGAGCTTTCTCGCCAGAGGTCTCGAGGTATGGGTGGTCGTATCCTCAGGGAGGCTGTTGTCCCAGATAACCGCGCCCGAGGACGCTCGGCCCGTTCTCAGGGCGTTCGAAGGGGTTCCGGGACTTCACATCGTTCTTGATTGCGATGTTGCCGGCATAGAAGGTGCGGGGCGGGTCGAGGAGGTGATCCTAAGCACAGGCCAGCGTATCGCGTGCGACTTGGTCGTGGTCGGAAAGGGTGTCACGCCGAACCTCATCTGCACGCGCGGCTCGGGAATCGCCACGGGGCAAGGGGTTCTCGTCAACGACAGGATGGAGACGAGCATTCCAGGGATATTCGCAGCAGGCGACATAGCGGAGGGCTTCGACATTGCCCGTGGGAGGGCCGCGGTGAATGCCCTGTGGTCGAGCGCCGTATGGCAGGGCAGAATCGCAGGCTACAATATGGCGGGCCGGGACGTCGTGTACGCGGGTGACGTGGCCATGAACTCCGTCACGTTTCGAGGCGCATGTATCGTAGCTCTAGGGAAGACCAGACCGACAGGCGACGACGAGGTGTACGTATTGTCTCGAACCGGTGAGGACGGGGACGACTACGCGCGATTTGTCTTCAGCGGAGACCGCATGGTAAGCGCGGTCCTGATTGGCAGCGCGGTGCGGACGGCGGGCGTGCTCCGCAGCCTCATCGCGTGTCGATGCGACGTTTCGCGGATCAAAGCGAGGCTGTCCTGGGGAGGCGTATCCTACCCAAGCATCCTGAAGGACATAGCGGGTTTGCGCGCGGTTGCGGCTTCGTGAGGTGAGGGGGGCGCGACCGTGCCGGGACGTTTTCGTTGTGCAGGCGTCGCGCGAAACAGGGACGCTCAGTTGCAGAACACGCGGCCATGGTACATGCGGCGAAGCCTCGAGCGCCCACGAGACATGGGCACGAGACATGGGCGGGGGCACGCTCCGAACGGACGGTGCGAAGCGTGCCCTACCTTGCGCGCCTGAGCGTCAAGTCCTTCCACGCCGCCGGCTGCTCGCCCAGTTGCGGCGACTCGAGGTTACACCTACACCGCCTCCACGCGCTTGACCTCCGGCACTTCCTCTTTCAGCGCTCTCTCCACGCCATTTCTCAAGGTCATTGCCGACATCGGACACCCGACGCATGCACCGGTGAGCCTGACCTTCACCACTCCGTCATCCACGCTGACGAGCTCGACATCGCCGCCGTGTGCCCGGAGAGCGAACCTAATCTTCTCTAGGGCCTTTTCGATCCGTTCTTGCACCCCTCGCGCCTCCCTGGTCGAAATTGCAGGAGCGTACCATCGGACAGATTATACACCCTAAGTATGGCGGGAGTCGAGCGGGCCGATTCAAAGCGTCACGTTATCGTGATTTGAAGACTCAGCCTGACGCCGGTCCCGGTGTTGACCGCGGTCACGGTGTACACGCCGGGCGGCACAGGCACCCCCTCGTTCGTAGTCTGGTTCCAGACCTGCGGGAAGATCAAGTTCTCGCCGGGTGGCAGGCTGATTCTCTCAATTGCGAACGTGAAGAACCGCCCCGCCGACCAGCGCCATATCTCCCTCGTGTCGCGGGTTACGATGAAATCAAATCTCTGGCTGGACCTGTAAGTGATCGTCACGGGGCTCGTCGTGACGTTGGTCTTGCTGAGGCTCAAGCGCACTGGTTCGCCCCGGGCGTAGGTCACCCTGTTGGTCCTGAACGTGTGCCGCAACCCACCTTGCACCACGGACACCTGGTTCACCCCGGTCACCGGTGGCGGCGTCGGGGGCGGACCAGGAGGAACCGGGGGTCCCGGAGGCGTTGGGGGTGCCGGAGGAGTGGGCGGCGCAGGAGGCGTAACAGGCGGTCCAGGCGGCACGGTCGGCGGCGCAGGCGGCAGTGGACTTGGGATCACCGTCGTCGGCCTCGTCGGCACGAGCAGCACCTGCCCCACGATAATGAGGTCAGGGTTCGGTATACGGTTTATCGCCGCGAGCACGGCCACCGTGGTACCGAACCTCGCGGCGATCTCGGCTAGAGTGTCCCCGGGCTGAACGATGTACAGGCGAAATCCAACCGGCACCGTGACGGGAGGTTGGGGGGCGGGGGCGGGCGCCGGCGGTGCCCCGGGCACTGGTATCTGGAGCACCTGTCCGACGAAGATGACATCGGGGTTGGCGATGTTGTTCGCTTGGACTATGGCCGCCACTGTTGTCCCGAACCTTCCCGCGATGAGGGTAAGGGTGTCGCCAGGCTGGACGACATACGTGATCATAGTAGTTCCCTCCCGGCGTCGTGGACCCCGAGCTGGGTCAAAGCCGCTCTGGGGCCGACAGTATCTCACAACATGTTATTCCACGCGGTGCGCGGTGTTACTTCTTCCTCTGCCATGGAACGGGCGTGCGCCCTGGCGTATCCATAAAGGAGTACACGTGAGGGAAGTCGAAGAACCAAGCTGGAGATCGCGGGTCCGACGCCTCGAGAGGGAGGACGGTGGACTTTGCTCAGGAGACTTCGAAACCTGCCGCGGGTCGCATGGGTCGCCGCCCTGGTCGCGGCGGCGAGCGCAGGCGGCTTTGTGTTCATGGTTTCGGGCGGTGCCCGAGGGGACGTTGCGGCCATCGGTCGAGTCCTGCATTTGATGCCGCGAGCGACCACGCCGCTGGCGACGGTGACGGCGTCAGCCCGGTCGGCACAGCCGCCGACCGCGGCTAGCCACGGAGACATCCTCGACCGCCTCCGCGCCGCGCACACGCCAGCACTCGAAAGAGTGATCCTCGAGACAGCCCGAGCTGCCGTGGAGAGCGCGGCTGCGCAAGAGGAGGGGGCGAGCCACGGTGGAATCACCGCCTCAGGTAAGCGAGGGGAATCCAGCGACCTCGGCGACTTGGATGGAGCGGTAGATGAGTCAGTCCTCCGTGCACCGGCGGGCGTGTTCGTTGCGCTCATACTCAACGGCAGCGTGAGGGGGTGTATGGGGACGGCTTACCCCATGGAGGCATCGCTGCTCGAGGAGGTCGCGAGCGCGGCCCGCATGGCGGCGACGTGCGACCCGCGGCGACCCCCGGTACGACCGGAGGAGGTGTCGCGTCTCGGCTACTGTGTGTCCGTAGTGGGAAGGTTGAGGAGGCACGACCCTCGAGAGGCGCTCGATCCGAGTACCCAGGGCGTCATAGTGAGGGCAGACGGCGGCCGAACGGGAGTCGTGCTGCCTGGCGAAGCCAGGACGGCCGCGTACGAGACAGCCTGGGCAATGAGAGAAGCGGGCGTTCTACCCGGCGACCACTTCGATATGCTGATCTTTGAGACGGAAAGATTCGGTGAAGCCTTGCCGTTAAGGCGATAGGCCAAGGAGGTATGCCGCGATGAGAGCCAGTTTTCCGCGCTCGACACGTTACGCGGCGGCTCTGACAATCCTGGCTGCGGTGCTTCTGGCGGTAGTTGCAAGACCACTTTCAGCCGACAGCGCCGATACGGGGTACCTTCACGTATACGTAGAGGAACGAGTCTGGGCGCCTTCCGAGCACCCATCGGTGATAGTACGTGGAAAGGGCTCGAGCAGGGTGGACCTTGAGGTCTGGAAGTTCGACCCCGCGAAGCAGTATGAGGAGCACGGGTCGCTCAGCTCTGTCGCGGAGACTCTGCCTCGGGGCGAGGCCGTGCTCGTGAAGGAGATCACCCAGTATCCACGGCCGGAGAAGCAGGGCGAGGACTTCACGCTCGAGGTGCCGATTGCCACCGAGGGAATCGCGGGCTACGTTGTAAGAGTCAGCGACAACAAGGGTCGCGAGGACGCCACGTGGATCCTCGTGACCGACTTGGGTCTAGTTACTAAACAAGCCGATGACAAGCTCGTGGTATACTCCCATACCTTTACCAGCGACGTTCCCTGCGAGCGTGCGCAGGTGACCGTGTTCAGCGAGGGCCGGGAAGTAGGGCGTGGCACCACAGGACATGACGGCGTATGGGTCCTGAGCACACCGGACCTTCCGAGGAATCTTACGGTAGTTGGAACGTTCGGCACAAGCTTTGCGCAGGTGACATCGTCGTACTACTGGGAAGACTCGAGGTACAAAGCATACATCTACACAGACAGACCTGTGTATCGTCCAGGCCAGAGAGTGTTCTTCAAGGGCATCCTCAGAAAGGAAATGGACGGCGAGTACGAGGTCCTCCGCGAGGAGCCGGTGACCGTGGAGGTCCGCGACGCGGTAGATGCGTGCATTTACAAGTTCGAGACCACGACGAACGGTTATGGCTCTTTCGTCGGAGAGGTGGTGCTGGGAGACGAGCCGTCCCTTGGAACCTACCGAGTGCTCGCGACGGTGAGAGGAAGCACGCACTCGGGCATGTTCAAAGTGGCGGCTTATCGCAAGCCTGAGTACCAGGTACAGGTGAAAACGTCAAAGACCACGTATGTGGCGGGAGACGAGATCGAGGCCAAAGTGAAGGCGACTTACTATTTCGGCGCGCCGGTCCCCGGAGCGAAGGTTCGGTACGCGGTCTACTCGCAACCTCACGAGCTTCCGTACTACTTGCCGGAGGATCTAGGCTACTATCCAGAGGGTGACACGGATCTCGGTTACTACGGAGAGCTGGTGGCGTCAGGTGAGACCGTCACCGACGCGCGCGGGTCGGCGACGTTCGACGTGAAAACGGGTCCTGCGGATACGACGCGCAGAATGTTCATCGAGGCGGTCGTGACAGATGAGAGCAGACGTGAGGTCACGGGCAGAGCCTCGGTGATAGTGGCACGGGGGTTGTTCGACCTGAGCGTGCAGCCGGTTGCGTACGTGTTTGAGCCAGGACAGCCCGTCAGCGTGAAAGTGAGAGCCGAGACGATGGAAGGCAGGCCGCTCGCAACGCTCCTCAAGTGGCAGGCCATGCGCGAAACGTGGGAGGGCAGGAAGGCGAAGAGGTGGAAAGAAGCCTCGGGCGAGCTCCGCACAGCGGCGGACGGGAGAGGGAGTCTTGAATTCAAGCCTCGCGACGAAGGAGCGTACGTGGTTGAGGTCGTCGGCAGGGATGCTCGTGGTAACCGAATAGCGTCTGAAGCGTACGTATGGGTTGCGAGCGGGGCGGGTCGCTGGCCAAGTTACGGCGGCCCTGAGATTGAGATCGTCACCGACAAGGATGTGTATAACGTAGGCGACACGGCAAGAGTCCTTGTGAACACTGTGTTCGATGACGCGTGGGCGCTCGTGGCCGTCGAAGGGCGCGACATCACTTGGCACGAGGTGGCGCACATCGAGGGGCACACCAAGCTGTTCGAAGTGCCGGTGACGCGGCAGCACATGCCGAACGCGTTCTTCACCGTCACGGTGGTCCGCGGCAAGAGGCTTTTCTCCAACGAGAAGCCCATCTACGTGTCGACCAAGGACAACTATCTAAACGTGGTCATCATGCCCAACAAGGAGACGTACGAGCCCGGTGAGAAAGCAACGTACGTGGTCAAGACTTGCGACGCGACGGGACGCCCTGTGCAGTCCGAGGTGTCGCTCGGAGTCGTCGATGCATCCATATATGCGATCTCGCCGGAAATCGCGCCCGACATCAAGAAGGTGTTCTATGGATCCATCTGGAACAGGGTCGTCACGAACTACTCGTTTCCCGAATGGTACTATGGAGGCGCGGACAAGGACGGGGGATCCGCTGAGATTCGGAAGGACTTCGAGGACACGGCGTTCTGGAACCCCACCATCATAACGGACAGGAACGGCACCGCGAAGATAGAGTTCACGATGCCCGACAATCTCACCACGTGGCGCGCGACCGCCAAGGCGCACACGATGAAGACTCAGGTGGGTTCGGCAACCCGCGACGTGGTGGCCACGAAGGACATGATCGTGAGGATCGCCACGCCCAGGTTCTTCACGTTGGGAGACAAGACGGCGGTCACGACCGTGGTACACAACTACACTGGGCGCAAGAGTGTCGCGAAAGTCGCCATGCGAGCAAAGGGGATCGCGCTCGTGGACGCCGGAGAGCGCGTGGTCGAGTTGGCTCCGATGAGCCAGAAGTCCATCGACTGGCGGGTTGAGTGCGAAGAGGTGGGAGACGCAAGCTTCGTAGCGTCCCTCCTGGACGATGACGGCCGAGTGAGGGACTCCATGGAGCAGACCGTGCCCGTGCTCGCCTTCGGAGTTCGCCACGAAGTTCACGAAGCAGGTGAGAGCGGCGACGAGAGGGTCGTGCGGTTCGACGTGCCTGAGAACGCCCTTGCGGGCACGGTGAAAGCCAAGCTGAGGCTCGCGCCCTCCATCGCGGCCACGGCTCTCGGGGCGCTTGAGTATCTGGCGTCCTTCCCATATGGGTGCGTGGAGCAAACCATGAACTCCTTCCTTCCCGACGTGGTCGTGTCACGCGTCATTCGCGAGCTCGGGGCGAAAGCGTCAGGGGTGGAAAAGGACCTTCCGAAGATGGTCTCTGCGGGTCTCGCCAGGCTCTACCGCTACCAACACTTCGACGGCGGTTGGGGTTGGTGGGAATACGACGAGACGGATCCGAGGATGACGGCGTACGTGGTGTACGGCCTCGACCTTGCGCGAAAGGCCGGGTTCGACGTGGACGAACGGGTTCTGGCTAGGGGGAAGGCTGCCCTCGCTGAGCTGATCAATGAGCCCCGCAACGTCGATGACCTGGTATACGAGCTCTTCGTCATGTCCGAGGTCGGTGCGAGAACCCTGCCCAGGCTGAATGAGATGGTCTCGAGGAGACGCGAGCTGTCCGAGTACTCGCTCGCACTCCTCGCGTTGACCCTGCGCAAACAGGGCAGGGTGAGCGACGCCCGGCTCGTGCTGAAGGATCTGCTGGCAGCGGCGCGCGGCGACGGTCTGCGGACGTACTGGGACGCCCCGGACGGGGAAAGGCGCTGGGCGGACAACCGCGTGGAAACGACGGCTCACGCTCTGATGGCGCTGCTCGCGGTGGATCCCAAGAACGAGAGGATACCTAGCGTCGTGCGATGGCTTGCGGATGCGCGACAGGGTGTGGCGTGGTTTTCCACCAAGGATACCGCAGCAGCGGTGTTCGCACTGGCCGAGTACATCAAGCTGCGCGACGAAGTGTCGCCCGACTATACAGCGGTGGTTCGCATGAATGGAAAGGACATCGGCAGGGTGCGTTTCACCGCGAAGGACGTTTTCGAGAAAGAGGTTGAAATCGTGGTGCGCCCCACAGAGATCGTGCGCGGCGCGAACGTGCTCACGATCTCCAAGGATGAAGGGAGAGGCAGGCTATACTATGCTTTCTCGTGCGAATACCACACCGCTGCGGAGACCGTTTCGCCAGTTGCCAATGGCGTGGCGGTTGTCCGAGGCTACTACAGGCGGTTTCCCGCCCGACAGGCCGCAGGCGGGACAACAGGAGCAGTGGGCGGGGGGCTCATAGGAGGTGGCGGCGCGTCGCGGGCGCACGCCGACCACAGGGGAACAGACGTCGGCCTTGGGGACAAGACAAGTCACGTGTATGAGCCCGTAACCGGACCCGTGAAACCCGGCGAGGAAATATACGTTCGCATAACCATCAGGGCGGACAGTCCATACACCTATGTGATCGTGGAGGATCCGCTACCGTCGGGATTCGAGGCATCAGACGAACCTGTAGATGCGTACAGCTGGGACTTTTGGTACGGCAGGAAGGAAGTGCGCGACGAAAAAGTGGCCTTCTTCAGCGGGTACCTGAGGAAAGGCGAGAACGAGATAGTGTATCCCATACGGGCGGAACGGCCCGGGACGTACAGGGTAATGCCGACTCGGGTCTGGGCGATGTACTCCCCTGAGGTCTTTGGACAATCAGCAAGCTCGACGATATCTTGCGTTGAACCTGTCCTCGCAAGCTTCTCTACGCTTCTCAAGGATCCCGAGCGCAGCCGGAACCATAACATCACCCTGGCTGCGGCGGCGGTCGATGGTGTTGTGCTCCAGCCGGGCGAGGAGTTTTCGTTCGACCGCGTCGTGGGTCCGAGGCTCGCGGAGACAGGGTACAAGGAGGCCCGTGTAATCTCCGGAGGCCGGAGCGAACCGGGGATCGGCGGCGGGGTGTGCCAGGTGTCGACGACCCTCTACAATCTGGCGCTGTTGGCGGGGCTGGAGATAGTGGAGCGGCATCCACACTCCAGGCCGGTGGATTACGTCCCGCCAGGGCTCGACGCGACAGTGGCGCAAGGCCAGTGCGATCTCAAGTTCCGTAACACGCTTGGCGTGCCAATCACCTTCTCGGCGCAAGTGGACGGGGGCAGGCTGGTCATGGAGGCGAGCGGGCGGCTCCTGAAGCCGCCTGAAGTCAGTGTGACCACGGAGATCCTCAAGACCGAGAGACCGAGGCTGATCGGTAGCCCGAGCGGAGCGGCTCCGGGAGGAGCGGAGGGGCCCGCGGCTTCCGTGAATGGAGGGGAAGACGGAATCCGTGTAGCCGTGTGGAGGAGTTTCAGGCTTGATGGCGAAACCACAAGAGAGCTGGTATCAGAGGACTACTACAGACCGGTGCATGCGGTGGCTTCGGCCCTGCATTAGGAGCCGTTGGTGCCAGGGGCGCGTTCGTCACCAGATGAGGCTTGGATGAGGCTTGATCGCCACGTGTCTCCGGCAGCTCCGCGTTTGAGAGCCGAGAGCGCGCTCTGGACGCAGGGCGGTCGGCGGCGGTGAGCGACGCACGGACCGGCGGAAGCCTGTCTTGTGCGGCGGGTTGCGCGGGTTGAGGAGAAGGCCGGGGCGGAGCGGCCGTTGGGCTTGAAACGACGTACAGCAAGGTGGAGGGAGTTGTTTGGCTGGGCGAGCGACCAGCGTGGAGCTGCGTAAGACTCCCCCGACGCCGGATGCGGCGGCGGGGGATGTTCTTGCTATGAGACGGAGGGTCATTCAGCTGTCGGCCCCGGTGTTCGCCGAGGTCGTCCTCCAGACCTTGACTCAGGTAGTGGACATGGCGATGGTGGGGCGGCTCGGGGCGAGCGCCATCGCAGCAGTGGGCTTGAGCATGCAGCCTCTGTTTCTCGGGCAGGGCGTGTTCATGGGGCTGTCCGTAGGCACGACCGCTCTGGTGGCGCGGTTCACAGGGGCTCAGGACCGCCGGATGGCTGCCAGGACCAATCACCAGTCCTTCTTGGTGTCGATGATTCTTGCGATCGGCATGTCGGCCGGGGTGTACGCGTACGCGCGAGACATCGTGGGTCTCATGGGCGCGGAGCCGGACGTGATCGCCCTTGGCACGTCATATCTCAGGCGCCTCGCGCCGGGGTTCGGCGCTCTCCTCGGCACAATGACCGTCGGTGGAGCTCTGCGCGGCGCGGGAGACACGACCACCCCCATGAAGATCAACGTGCTGGTGAACTTCGTCAACGTCGTGGGAAACTACGCGCTCATCTTCGGGCATCTCGGCTGCCCAGCGTTGGGAGTGGAGGGGGCAGCGTTGGCTACGACAGCGTCGAGGATCGTTGGCGGGGCGCTGTTCGTTTGGGCATCGTGGCGACCTGGATCGCCCGTAGCGCCTACGAGGCGTCAGCGTCTCGAGGAATACCTCAAGGTCGATGTCGCGCTGGTCGGACGGGTGCTCAGGGTGGGAGTGCCTGCAATCCTCGAGAGGCTGGTCATAAGCTCCGGGATGCTTGTTTACATAAGGGAAGTGGCCGGCCTGGGAACGGTCGTGTATGCCGCGCACAACGTGGCCAACAACGCGGAGTCGCTGTCCTTCATGCCAGGTCTCGCGTTCGCAACAGCCGCGACCGCTCTCGTGGGACAGGGTTTGGGCGCTGGGAAGCCCGACGCCGCGGAACGGAGCGCCCAAGAAGCGCTGAGGCTCGGCCTCACCGTCATGGGCGCGATGGCGTTGGTTTTCCTCGCAGCGCCTCAGTACCTTATGATGATCTTCACGTCCGATCCGGAGATAATCAGGCTCGGGTCAATGGCGCTGCGCGTGATATCCTTCGCGCAGATCCCGATGGGTGTGGCGTTCATTTACTCTGGAGCTTTACGCGGGGCGGGGGACACTCGATCCGTTCTCTACGTGACGGTATTCGCGGTGTGGGTTGTGAGGCTCAGCGCGACTTACATTCTGGTAAGCGTGGGCGGGCTTGGCCTCGTCGGCGCCTGGCTCGCGATGGTAGCGGACTGGCTCGTCCGCGGAGTGTACGTGTGGCGCAAGTTCAGGTCGGGCCGATGGAAACCGCTTCAGGTGTGATCAGTAGCATACTGCGCGGTTTCTCAGGATGCCCCGCTGGAAGGGACGGAAATGGTGACATCGATCGAGAGCTTGGACCTGGCAGCCCAGAAGCGCGGAATCGATCGTGAGATCAGGAGACTTGCTTGGCCAGCCATATCCGAAATGATCCTCCATATGTTCGTCTGGATCGTCGACACGGCCATGGTCGGCCGCCTCGGAGCTCAGGCCCTGAGCGCGGTGGGTCTCGGCGGGAACGTCTATTGGACGTGCACGTGGATCTGCGGAGCCATCGGGATAGGCGTCCAGGCCATGGTGGCGCGCGCGGTCGGGGCGGGAGACACGCGAAGAGCGGCGTTTTCCGCGGGCCAAGGACTTCTCGCTGGGTTCGGGCTGGGCGCCGTGCTGGCCGGGGGCGCGATGGGGGCTGCTCCTTGGGTCTACCGGTTAGCCGGCTTCGCGCAAGACGTGAGCGTTCCTGGCATCGAGTACATGCGGATCGTAGGCGCGGGAGCGCTCCTCTTCATACCCTTGCAGGTTGGGGCGGCCATTCTCCGCGGGTCGGGCGACACGCGTACCCCGTTGTACGTAACGCTGGTGACAAACTCCGCAAATCTCGTCGGGGACTACGTTCTCATCTTCGGCGTCTTCGGTCTCCCCAAGCTCGGTGTGAGGGGTGCGGCGCTCGCCACGCTAATCGCCCATGTGATCGGCGGCCTGCTGACCCTCGGAGCGGTTTTCCGAAGGAACGGACGGGTGCGTCTGCGAGCGAGGGACGTCCTTCGTGTGGACGCATGCACGCTCAGAACGCTGGTCAGACTGAGCGTGCCCGCAGGCGTCGAAGAGGCGCTCATGAACGGTTCGCGCCTTCTATCATCGTTCATCATCGCGACCCTCGGGACCGCAGCGTTTGCCGCGAATCAAGTGACTGTGGCCGCGGAAGCGCTTTCTTTCATGCCAGGCTACGGTTTCGCGATGGCAGCGGGCATTCTGGTGGGACAGAGCCTCGGAGCCAGGAGGCCGGACCTTGCGATGCAAGTGGGCTACAGGTCGCTGCGGCACTCGGTGGCGGTGATGGGAAGCGTGGCCGTGGCGTTCCTTGCAGCGCCGCGTTTCATAATCGGAGTGTTTACGGACGACCCGGAGGTCATTTACACGGCCTCCGTCTGTCTGCGCATAGCCGCTTTCGAGCAGATCTTCATCGGGATCACCGACACGCTCTGCGGCTCCCTCCGTGGAGCCGGCGACACGCGCACGGCGCTTCGCATCACCGCCGCCGGCACGTGGCTTGTCCGTGTGCCGCTCGTAGTGGTTGCCGTGTACCTTCTGCACCTCGGCCTCCCCGCAGTGTGGGCCATAACCTGCCTCGACTGGGCCGTCCGCGCCGTCCTGGCCGCGAGGCATTTTCGCGCCGGAAGGTGGCAAGAGGCGCGAGTGCATTGAAGTCTCCAGGGGCCCCGGTCAAGAATATGAGTTTTCCACAAGGAAACCCACATCTTGTGTGGAATGCTATATCCATCCACTATATGTGGAGCGATTGCCAGCAACTGGCTGGTGCTGCCGACGTTTTCGGCGACTTCCTCGGCAGCATCTTCTGCAGGACCGTCCACGATCCGGCCGTTTGTCGGCCTGCTCTCCGGGAGGGGTTGGCGTGAGCTTGTGTCTCTCTTTGAAAGAGCCGCGGATATCCAGCAACGCCATGGCTGTGCTGGAAAGCCGGTACCTGAGAAAGGACGAAACGGGAAAGGTGGTTGAGACCCCAGGGGAGATGTTCTGGCGAGTGGCCAGGAACATCGCGCTGATGGACGCTTTGTACGATCCGCGGGTGTACAGAGCGCCAGGCGGCGAACTTGGCGAGACGGTCGAGCCTGCGACCAGGCCGCCTCACTCCACCGACATCGACGCGGCGGCTTTCGTGTCGGATCTCACGCGGTGGGATTGGGCTGCGCTGAGACACGCATTCGAGGACATGGTCGCACGAGGCCTCGTCACAGCGACATGGGAAGAGGTCGAGCAGGTGGTGGAGCAGTCCTCGGGATCGCTGGCTCTAGCGGCTGTAGAGTTCTACAACCTCATGGTTGAGGGGGTGTTCATGCCTAACTCGCCGGCGCTCAGCAACGCCGGCAGGGAGCTGCAGCAGCTCTCCGCGTGCTTTGTGCTTCCCATCGAGGATTCGATGGTGAGCATTTTCGACACGCTCAAGCACGCCGCGCTCATCCACCAGTCAGGCGGCGGCACAGGCTTTGCTTTCAGCAGGCTGCGTCCAAAGAACGATGTCGTAAGGACCACGGGTGGGGTCGCGTCGGGACCCGTGTCGTTCATGAAGGTCTTCAACGCCGCCACCGAGGCGGTGAAGCAAGGAGGCGTGAGGCGCGGTGCCAACATGGGCATCCTTCGGGTCGACCACCCCGATATCCTGGAGTTCATCACAGTCAAGAACGAGCCCGGTCAGGTAACGAACTTCAACATCTCAGTCGCGCTCACGGGGAAGTTCATGGAGGCCGTCGACAGCGACGGCGAATACGAGCTCGTGAACCCGCGGAGCGGCGAGGTCACCGGGCATCTTAGAGCCCGGCAGGTCTTCGACCTCATTGTGGAGTCGGCGTGGCGCACGGGGGAGCCGGGCGTCATATTCATCGATCGCCTGAACGAGTTCAACCCCACACCGAACGTGGGAGTGTATGAGGCTACCAATCCTTGCGGGGAGCAGATGCTGCTTCCTTACGAGGCGTGTAACCTTGGCTCAATAAACTTGGCGAAGTTTGCCATAGGGACGGGATGGGGCTCCCGAGACCCGGGCTCGTCCGTGAATTGGGAGGCGCTGCGCGACACGGTCCACGTCGCGATGCACTTCCTCGACAACATGATAGACGCGAGCCGCTACCCCCTGCCGGAGATCCAGGCCATGCACAAGGGCAATCGCAAGGTCGGCCTGGGCGTTATGGGGTGGGCGGACCTCCTGGCTGAACTGGGGGTCCCGTACGACTCCGAGGAGGCTGTCGCCCTAGCTGAGAGGGTGATGAGCTTCATTCTCGAGGAAAGCAGGAAGGCATCCGCCGAGCTCGCGCGGCGGAGGGGAGTCTTCCCGAACTGGAAAGGAAGCAAGCGCGAGGAGCAGGGCCTCAGGGTGCGGAACGCCACCACCACGACGGTCGCGCCGACGGGGACCATCAGCATCATCGCGGGGGCCTCGTCGGGCATAGAACCCTTCTTCAGCCTCGCGTTTACCAGACACGTCCTTGACCGCAAGGAGCTCGCCGAGGTAAACCCGCTGCTCGAAAGGCGGGCGAAGGAGCTTGGGATATACACGCCGGAGCTCATGGAGGTCATAGGTTCGCGCGGAACGCTGGCGGGCGTCGCCGGCATCCCTGAAGATTTCCGGCGGGCATTCGTGACCGCACACGAGATCGAGCCAGAGTGGCATGTGAGGATGCAGGCAGCTTTCCAGAAATTCACGGACAATGCCGTGTCCAAGACGGTGAATTTCCCGCACGACGCTGAGCCCGCAGACGTGGAGAAAGTCTTCCGTCTTGCGTACGAGCTGGGCTGCAAGGGAGTGACCGTGTACAGGGACGGGAGCCGCGAAGAGCAGGTCCTGACGGTCGGAGCGCGGTCGGGAAGCTGTCCAGACGGAGGCCGCGAGGGCAGCGCCGGAGGCTCGCGGAAGGATTTCGCGGACGGGGGAACGGCACGGGCGACTGGCACCGAGAAGGACGGCGCAGCGGGAGGCCAGCGCATCAACGGCGTGTGGGGGAAGATTCGCCCGATAGAAAGGCCCGACAGGCTGGAAGGGTTCACCGACGTCAGGGCGACGCCCCTTGGCAAGCTCTTCCTCACGCTCAATACGGTGAATCGCCACCCCATCGAGCTGTTTGCACAGATCGGAAAGGCGGGAAGCGATGTCTCGGCTTTCACCGAGGCGATAGCGAGGCTCGTGTCGATCGCCCTTCGGTCGGGTGTGGACCCTCAGGAGGTCGCCGACCAGCTCGTAGGCATCGGTGGTTCGCGGAGCATCGGGTTCGGTCCAAACAGGGTGCGGTCGGTTCCTGACGCCATCGGACGGTTCCTGGACGGTTACCTCCGAGAGCTGCGCGGCGAGACATCCGTGAACGTGCTCGAAGCCCGCACGGCGGGTGGCGGCGAGGCCGAGGCGTTCGCGAGCGACGAGGCCGCCTCGTCCAAGCTCTTCAGTCTCTGTCCGTCTTGCGGCACCTGGAACCTGGTCCACACGGAAGGGTGCCTCAAGTGCATGGCGTGCGGGTACAGCGAATGCTGAGCGTAATCCCTTGCCGCCAGGCTTCGCCGAGCCATGGCCGAGCCATGACAGACTGCAGCCGCCGGCAAGCTACGCCGGCCGGGAGGTGGCGGTGCACATCGCACGACCGGACTTAGCCTGTGATTCCCATCCTGTCGAACACCACGTCGCCCCCTAGAACCGTGGCTAGCACTCGGGTATTGATGATGTCGTCGGGTCTAGCAGCGAAGAGGTCCTGGGAGAGCACTACGAAGTCGGCGAGTTTGCCGGGGGCAATCGATCCCTTCAGGTGCTCCTCGCCGGAGGCGAATGCCGCGCCCAGTGTGTAGCCGTGGACGGCCTGTTCTACCGTAAGGCATTCCTCCGTGCGCCAGCCGGGCAGCCGAACTTCATCTGCGCGCTTTCGCGTCACGGCCGCGAAGATTCCCTCTATAGGGTCTGGGGCTTCCACAGGCGCGTCCGAGCCGAACGCAAGGCGTGCGCCGGCCGCGGCGAGGGACCTGTAGGCGTAGGCCAGAGACTCCCGCTTACCCCAATGCAAGTCGGCCATGTACCGGTCCGAGGTGGCGTGGACGGGTTGGACTGAAGCGATGACGTCCAAAGCCGCGAACCTGTCCAGGTCGTCAGGATGCACCAGCTGGGCATGCTCTATCCGGTGTCTGAGTCCCCTTCCCTGTGTCGCGCCGGCCTTGCCGGGATCTTCTGCGCCCGCGCCGGCCCGCGAAGGCACGCAAGCAGGCGCCTGAGCCGCTCGCGCGGCCGCCTCGAAGGCATCCAGAACCATCCTGTTCGCCTTGTCGCCGATGGCGTGGACTGCGACCGCTATGCCCGCCCCTGACGCTCGTGAGATCACGTCGACGAGCTCCTCGGGAGTCGTGGTGAGGATGCCCGTGCTTTCGGGGTTGGTCGAGTACGGCTCGAGGAGCACCGCGCTCTGAGACCCGAGTGCGCCGTCGGCGAACACCTTCAGAGGACCGACGCGCAGGTGCGAGTTCCCGAATCCCGTAGTGAGTCCCAGTTCGATGGCGTGATGAAGATTGGAATGTGGGATCATCATGTACACTCGCAACCCCAGCTCACGCCCGCTCGCCATGCTCTGGAACGTCCTGAAGGCGAGGTCGTCCTCGCAGTCGTGGATGCCGACCACGCCTAGCTCATGCAGGTGCGGTATGGCGGCGGCGACCGCCTCCACGCACTCGGCCAGGCTGGGGGCAGGGATGACCCTTTCCACCAAGGCTTGGGCGCTTTCGCGCAGGATGCCCGTGGGCTCACCGGTGCTCGCGTCGCGTTCTATCTTGCCCCCTTCGGGGTCTTGGGTTCGCCCGCTCACCCCCCCTGCCGCGAGGGCTGCGGAGTTCACCCACATGCTGTGACCGTCCTTGCTCGTGAGCGCCACGGGACGGCCGAGAGACGCCGCGTCGAGGTGGGCGCGTGTTGGGACGCCGCCGTCCTTCCAGATGCTCCTGTTCCACCCGTGGCCGAGGATCCATTCACCGGGTTTCGTGCGAGCTGCCCTCTCGGCTACCATCCGGACTATCTCGTCGATGGACGTGACTTGGTCGAGGTTCAGGCGCCGCGCGCCGAGGGCGTACCACACAAAGTGGATGTGGCAGTCGATGAATCCGGGGACGACAGTGGAGCCTCGGAGATCGATCCGCTGGTAGCGCCCGCACAATGCGGCCTCTGCTTCCTCGCGCGTTCCGACCGCAACGATCCTGCCGCCGGCCACGGCAATGGCTGATGCCTTGGGGCACCGTGGATCCATGGTATGGACGCACGCATTGTGGTAAAGAGCTCTGTCGTACATGACGGTCTCGGTCCTCCCACCCTCGTTGCCTCGGGCCAAACGCGCGATGCATCTCGTGGCGTCGCGAAACTCACTGCCCGCTTGGGCCCCTTACAAGAGGAGTATACTGGCAAGAGGGTGTTGGCGCAATGGGCAGCGGGGACGGTGCGAAAAGAGCGTCCCGCCTTCCCCGCGTCCAATGCCGACCGAGAACGCCCGGCCATGAATATAGTTGACATTATCAATAATTGCGCGTATCATAGATTCTGGATTGCGGGAGGTGCGCTCATGGATGACCTGGATTACGCGGTGCAGATGCGGGAGCTACTGAGGAAGCTCGTTCGGGGGATCGGGCTGCTCGACCGCGAAGACGCCGAGTGTTGCGGGATGACATTATCCCAGTGTCACGCGCTTGGTGAAATCGCGGCTGACGAAGGATTGACCGTTGGCGAGCTCGCCGGGCGGCTGTGCGTGGATCCAAGCGCGGTGACGAGGATAACCGATGCCCTCGTCCAAAGCGGGCTTCTGAAAAGAGCGGGAGACCCAGAGGATCGCAGGCAAGTGAGGCTACACCTTACAGCCGAGGGAAAGGCGCTCTGGGAGGATACGCAGAGGGTGATGGCTGAAAGGGCAGGCGCTCTGGCGAGACGGATCCCCGTAACGGAGCGCGAATCGGTACTCACGGCGCTCGAACGTCTCGTGGAAGCGCTGGGCGATGAGGGTTATCTGCTTAGGTCGTGGGCGAAAGGAGGATGTCAGGGTGGAGGAGAGCGAAAAGGAGCGGAAGCTGGAAAGGGAGATCCTTGCTCGATACGAAGCCGTGGCGAAGAGGTTTGAGGAAGACGCGGCGAGTGGTTGCGGATGCGGTGCGTCGGCGGGCGGACCGGAGGAGTCCGGCGGGGCTGCGAGGTGCTGCTCGAGCGGGCCCAAGGTCACGGGCAGTTGCTGCGACGGGCGCGGTGCACGAGAAGGATCGGGCAGCGGACTGAGGGGCGCGACGCGTGATGCGACGCGCTTGGATACTAGGGAAAGCGGCTTGGGATGCGCGCGTCTCGATTCGTTGATTGAGCTTTACCCCGGGGAGGTTCTCCTGGACATCGGGAGTGGACCGGGACTCGAAACCTCGAAACTCGCGCGGCGAGTGGATCCGGCTTGGGCTTTCGGCCTGGACCCTGTCGCCCGCATGGTCAAGGTGGCATCGGAGAACGCGCGGAGGATGGGCGTAAGGAACGTGTCATTCCTGAAAGGATCGGTGGAGGACATCCCCTTGGCCGACGAGAGCGTGGACGTTGTCGTGTCAAACTGCGTCATCAACTTGGCCATGGATAAGGAACGCGCCATGCGAGAGGTGTTGAGAGTCCTTCGCCCCGGCGGGCGTTTGACGGTGGCGGACACTGTTTGGCTGGGTGCCCCTTCCGCAAGCGTCAGGGAGAGCGCCCAGGCATGGGCATCGTGCATAGGTGGGGCGCTCGAGGCGGATGAGTACCCCGGCATTCTCGCAAGGGTCGGGTTCGAACACCCGAGGCTGAAGGTCTTGCATGCAGCAGACGCCTCGGCCTCTTCGGGGTGTTGTGAGCCAGGGTATTGCGGGTCGGCCGCAGGGCAAGACGATGACGAAGGTCGCGCGGAAGGCGGCACAAGGAGCGTTTGCGGTTGCACCCTCCCGCCTGAAGCGCCCGCGCTCGCGAGCGCTCTCGTGACCGCGGAAAAGGGCGGTTTCCCCGACGGGGCCGTCAAGATACGAAGGGCAGAGCCAGGGGACCTCGGCATCGTCGTCCGCATCCTTGAAGCGGCCGGGCTGCCCGTGGCGGGCGTCCAAGAGCATTTCGGCGAGTTCATGGTTGCCCAGGCGCCGGACGGCACGATCACGGGAGCAGCTGGCCTCGAAGCACACTCGTCCTCGGCTCTGCTGAGGTCCGTGGCCGTGCTTCCTCGCTGGCGCGGTACGGGAGTGGGCCGACGCCTGGTGTCTACGCAGCTCTCGAGGTTGGCCAGCGGAACTCACGTGTACCTGCTCACGACGACTGCGGAGGCGTACTTCCGTTCGTTTGGGTTTGAGAGGATCTCAGCGGAGGACGTTCCGGAGGAACTAAGACAGTCTCGTGAGTTCCAGGGGGCGTGCCCACAGTCCGCCGCGGTGATGCGCCTCGTTCTGTCGTAAGCGTGGACTCGCTCGAGACAGGCGGTCCCGCGCTGGTGTGGGAGTGCCAAGCATCGGGATCCGGAGGTTCCTGCGATCATTTACTGGCGACGCGGGCACGGATGACCACGGACGCAGGGAGAACCGCGCGGACGGAAGTCCCTTCATGTGCAGTCCCGGGAGCCATGTGGTATTCTTGAGCTGCGTGTCTCTGGCGCGGGCGTGCACAGCGGGCTTGCACCACGGTTGGCTGTACCGTAGGATCTGAGACGGCGGGGCACGCGAGAGGGCATGCGGTCGCAATCTCGAGAGGCACGGCGTTCCGGAACCGAGGTAGTCATCGGCTGGGGGGCCAAGGAGCCGCGTCGCCGCGGGATCGGGGAGCGGAGCGTTCGGAGGGAGAACGGATCCGGTGGTCGTCATTCAGGCAACCCAGATATCCAAGTCGTTCGGGACAAACCAGGTGATCTCGGCAGGATCGTTCAGGATCAGGGCCGGCGAGAAGGTCGGGTTGGTCGGGCGGAACGGCGCCGGGAAAACTACCCTCCTAAGACTGATCGCGGGGTTGGAAGCGCCTGACTCCGGCGAGATCGTGGTGGCGCCGGACGTGCGGCTAGGGATCGTTGAACAGGATCCATCTTTCGACCCGGGGGCATCCCTGATAGAGGTGGTGTACGACGGCCTTCGCGAGCTCACCGAGATGGAGAAGGACATCGCGCGACTGTCTCGCGAGATGAGCTCGCCCGAAGTCGCGTCGTCCCCCAGACGGTTGGACAGGGTGATGCGCGAGTTCGCTGCCGTCACGGAGGAGTTCGAGAGGCGGGATGGATACTCCACGGACAGCAGGGTGGCCGGGGTGCTGGCAGGCCTGGGGTTTTCCCGCGAAGACCGTTCCCGCCCCGTCGGCAGCTTCAGCGGAGGCGAGAGGACGAGGATCGCGCTGGCGAGGGCGCTCATAGCCCGACCCGATGTGCTTCTGTTGGACGAGCCCACCAACCACTTGGACATCCCGTCCACGTCATGGCTCGAGGATTTCCTCGCGGAGTACGAAGGCGCAGTCGTGGTCATCTCTCATGACAGGCAATTCTTGGATTCCGTCGTTACGAGGCTCCTAGAGGTGGAGGACCACAAGATCATCGAATACGCGGGGAACTACTCGTGGTATGTCGAGGAGAAGGGGCAGAGGCTCGCGCAGCAAGAAACTGCATATGAGCTCCAGCAGAAGGAGGTCGCGAGGCTGGAGGGCGCGCTCAAGCACTACACAGCCCTCTCGGCCAGGAACAACAAGTTCGCGAGACGTGCGGAGGACATCCGAAAGAGACTCGCGCGCATGGAGCGCGTAGAGAGGCCGATCCTGAAGCGGAGGAGCATGGGCTTCTCCGTGTCGAGCTCGGGGCAGAGCGGAGAGTGGGTCCTGAAGGCCAAAGGGCTTACCATGACGTTCGGCGACCGCGTCCTGTTCAAAGACGCAGACATTGTGGTGAAGCGAGGCGAGCGCGTCGGGATCGTCGGCAGGAACGGTGTTGGGAAGTCCACCCTCCTGCACCTCATCACCGGCCGCAAGGAACCGTCGGCTGGAACCGTGCGCATCGGGACGGGCGTTTCGGTGGGGTACTACGATCAGCAACACGCTGACCTTGCGCTCGAAAGGACCGTGCTCGAGGAGATGATCGGGTCGACCGGGCTCGCGCCGCAGCAGGCACGCGACCTCCTAGGACGCGTCCTCTTCAGGGGCGACGACGTGTTCAAGCGAGTCGGCGACCTGTCGGGGGGCGAACGGAGCCGGGTCGAGCTCGCGAGGATAATGGCGCTGGGATGCAACCTGCTCGTCATGGACGAGCCCACGAACCACTTGGACATCGATTCCATAGAGGTCCTTGAGAGGGCGCTCGCGGCATACGAGGGCACGCTTCTAGTGGTATCGCACGATAGGTACTTCCTCGAGAGGACGGTCGATAGGATCATCGAGATCGAGGAAGGCCGGATCGTGGACTACCCTGGAGGGTACGCATACTATGTCGAGAAGAAGGTCGCTCGCGAGACGAGCGCCAGTGACGTGCCCGAGATTTCGCGTGGGAGGGATGGCGCGGCGGAGAGGACGAGGACGTCGAACAAACAACGCGCAACCTCGCGCCAGCCGAAGGACTCGCGGGATCGCCCAGATGCGGGAAGCGCCGATCACGACCAAGAGGCTGCAGCCATTGAGAAGCGCATCATGGAGCTGGAGGATGTCATCAAGCAGCTCAACGCGGAGCTCGCGGACCTCGAGATATACCTCCATCCCGAGCGAATGGCCGAGAGGGCCAAGGCGCTGCGAGACGCGGAAAAGGAGCTCTCCACGTATTATAGGAGGTGGGAGGAACTAGTGTTCACCCGGTAGACCGGGTACCGCCCGATCCCATCCAGACACCAGAAGCAGCGTGAGATATGGTCCCGGCTGCCAAAGGCCTCCGACAGCAGCAGGATGCGACCCCGCCAGAGGCACGCGATAGCCTAGCACCAGTCGCGCGTGAGGGGAGATGTCGCACGCAGCTCGGGCCTCCAGTGCCGCTACGGATAGGTCTCCAGGACGTAGGTGCGTCCAGGACACTCCCGCGCCGAGGGATAGTCCTGGTGCCACCCGGCGTTCGAGGTGCGCCGCTGCCGACTGAGTCACGGTGGAGGCAGGCACGGGCGGAGAATGGTCGTCGATCCGCTTGAGCGAGAAGGTCCCTGACGCGGACGTCGCCTGGTCGAGCGCCACTGAGCAAGAGAGGGATAGGGAGAGCTTTCTCTTCGTATGCAAGTGCTCGGGGCGGCTCACCTCGCTTTGGCAGGTGAGCCTAGCCACCGGCTCAAGGCGTCCCGGAAGGGCGATGCCAGCCTGCATCGAGACAGATGAAGCGCTGGGCTCGAAGGAGGCGTCAAGATCCGCGTGCCACGAACCACCGCCCAGGGCATCTCCCCCGACGAGCATCGAACCTGTGAATCTCCGGTTCGCTGTGTCGTACTGGCCGACCATGGAGAGGCGAGCCTTTCCACTAGCCAGGTACCGCACTTGGAGAGTCGACTCTGCCGCGCTGTCGGTCGGTCCTCCTTGCGTAGCGGAGGTACCGATGTGCCGACGGTGGGTCAATGAAAGGCTGAGACCGCCGCCGAGAGGAAGGGAGAACGCAAACTCGGCTGCGGGGTGCGAGGCCCCCCGCAGGGACAGTCGCCCCGCGACCCCCGATTGCATCGCGAGGGTGGCGCTCACCGTGGGATGGACGAGTATGGCCTCACCGCTCTTGGCGATGTCCACGCCCGTTGCGATGGTCAGCCCATCGGCAATGGGCGCTTCCCAGACCCCGGACAGCTGAGGCAACCCCTGGGTCGTATCGTAGCTTGCCCCCAAGGTGAGACCCCGCACAGGTGTGGCATCCATCCCCACGCGAAGGGCGGGGAGCCCGGAGCTTGCCCCGGATGCCAAGGATAGCCCCGCGGTGAACCTGACGTGCCGTGCTATGGGGGTGACCAGGGTCGCGAGCCCGGAGAATGCGGATTCTTGCTGCGGCGCTACAAGCCGGTCCATCATCTCACTGCTCGTTGCGGCCCAGCTCATGCGGCCTTCGCTGCTCAGGCTCAGCTCAAGGCCGGTTTTGGCACGGGCAGCGACACTGCCCTCCGCATGCAATGAGGTGTATTGCAGACCCATCTCCAAGGTGACGGACTCCGCTCCAGCTAACACCCAACTCGGCGA
This sequence comes from Bacillota bacterium, assembly GCA_024653485.1. Classification (NCBI taxonomy): domain Bacteria; kingdom Bacillati; phylum Bacillota; species Bacillota bacterium. Next base: position 113,884 of record JANLFY010000007.1, read on the forward strand.
CGCGGTGGCAGCGTCTGCCTCAGACTGGTCGGAGGGTTGCAGCGGAATGTCAAGCCGCACGGTCTCACCCGGGGCGATGCTCACCACAATCATGGTCGTCCGCGGCTCCCAGCCTGGCGGGAGAGTCCGCTCGTCCACCCGAAGGACGTGGTTTCCGGGGGACAAGCCCCCCAGCACGACTAGTCCTCCGGCGTCGGACCTTGTAGACTTCGCGCCGCCCGCCCATACGAGCACTCCTTGTGCGGGCTCATCCGTCCGCGTCATCCTGCCGTCCCGATCGCGATCGATGAAGACCCGGCCGACGACGGCTCCTCGGGCGGATTCAGCCGCGGCGTCGATGCCCAGTCGAACGACGGCCTCCTCCGATCTCAGGATGAACTTGCCAAGTGCAGCCGATGCACGCGCGCGCAGCACGCGGTCGCCAGAGAGCGCGTCCGGCCCAACTATGGCCTTGAAGGAGAAGTTGACGGAGTCCCCTCCCGGTATGGCCCCGAGATCCCATGAAACGCCGGTCGTCGTGGGGATAGTCAAGGGGACCGTAGCCGTTCGCCCGCCCTTGCCATCATCGAAGGCACAGGTCTCATTGACTGAGCGGACCCCCTGGGGGAGTTCGAACTCGACTCGTGAGTGCGCCAATTCGGACGTGCCGGCGTTCCGCAGGCGAGCTGACACGGTCACGATGTCGCCGACGGTGGCTGATTGTGGATGGGAGCTCACGGAGAGCTGCAGCATCGTTCCCAAGTCGTAACGCGGGCCCGCTTCTCCCGTCGGCCGTTGAGGGCTGCGCGCGCCTCGCCGCACGTTGATGTAACCTCCGGCTATTATATATAGCGAGCTCGTGATTGAGTACGAGTACACGCCGTCAGGGACGGGCACGCCAGCCATGTCCCTCCCGTCCCACGTCTCTTCGTACCAACCATCAGGCGGTCGCGGAAAGGATCGCGTGAGCACCACTCTGCCAGTGGAATCGAATACCTGGACCGTGACGTATGGGTACGACACGCGCGAGTAGTAGTACCGCACCGTGGCGACCTGATGAACGTCTGGGTCGAAAGGGTTTGGATCCACGTACGACGTCGCGAGCGTTCCGAAGCTGGTTGTGTACACGAGATCACTCCGGTACTCCGCTTCGCCGGCTAGAGCCGGGGCATCGTAGCCTACGCTCAGCCGGTAGTCCATGGCTACGATGCCACCGTTCACCGGGCCGTCGGTGACCAACGTCACCGGGGCAGTGGCGCATTTCTGAAACGGTGCGGGTTGCCCGTTCAAGCGGGCGGCGAGCTCGAGGCTGCCGATGGGGAAGGTGGGACCACCTTCCCCGGCCCTGAAGTCTCCGGTAGCGGCGACGCTCAGGTTCCAAGATCCCGCCCTTTGCGTCTTCACCGCGATGTACACTGCGTCAGAGACCGTGCGAGGCGGCGACTCTGGGCTCACCTCACCGAAATGGATCCCGCCTTCTTCCATTGTCATCTCGAGGGTAGGTTGAATAGCCTGAGTCGCCGCTTGCGGCTGTAGCATCATCGCCGCTGCCATGCACAGGATGGATCCCGCGAGTGCGATACGCTTCGACCCGGTGGCCATTCGCACCGTCACCCCTTGACCTGGACTCGGATGCCGCTGCCGACCACGAAAGCAGTGGAAGCCGAGACCCCTTCGCCCTCCCACTGCAATGTCGCCCTGGCCATATAGTACCCGGGGGACAGTGTCCCTGGCCAAGTAACGCGGACGACTGTGTGGCACCCTTGCGCGGGACTCGCACCCTGAAGCGCGACCACTCCCACCCGCTTCATCTGGTAGTCCCAGATCTCCACGTAGCCCAGGGGATCGAGGAGCGCGTCGGGGAGCGCGCCGGAGGGGACTTCGAGCACGACCTCCATCGGAAGGCCGTGCCCTTCACTTACGACCGGCACGCCCAGGCGAGCTATCCTAGGTGTGTCCAAGCGTTCGCCCCCGCTTGAGGCAGCCGGGCTTCCCCTCAGCTCGACGTGGGTGGAGGCCACCGCCACGCCTCGCTCGACCTTGAACGCGATGAGCGCGGAGTCCGCCGGTCTACCAGCCGTTGAGAGACGGACCTCCGCTATGTAGGTGCCTGTTCGGAGGCGCTCTGCGTCGATGAGGCCCGTCAGAGCACGCGTATATCCAGGTAGACACGTGGCTGACGCCAGAGCGCCTTGGGCAGCGACTCTCCCACCACCGTCTCTGAGGAGAAGCAACCCGGACAGACTCGCGTGAATCGCGCCCGTGTTCTCGCACTCGGCTGTGACCCGGATGCGGCCTCCTCCGGTATCTCCTTCCACTGTCAGAGACTTGAGCACGGCCTCGGCTTGCGGAGGGGCCGTCGCGCCGCTGGGAGACACGGTGAGAAACGTGAGCACCGCCACTTGGGAGGCGGCGGCAACTATGCTCCCATGCTCGAGGTTGTCGGCGCGCCTCGCCCGGAACAGGACGACGGGGTACGCGCCGCCGGTGAAACCGCTCCTCGAGTGGACGCGGGCGTACACTGGTCTAGAGCCACCAGGCGGCAGCAGGAACTCCACAGGATCGAGAGTCAGGTAAGCGTCAGCGGAAGCCGGATCCGTCACCTCGCGGTGCAATGGCACTCCAGCCTTGTCATGCGCGCCCAGCCCACACGTTCCACGCACCTCAACAGGGAACGTTCCTCGATTGGTGACGAGCAGCGGACCGATGGTGTCGCCGTCCCTCACGGTCGCCGTTATGCTCGCTGGACTGACGCGAATCGAAATCCCCTGTGATTCGGCCCGCGCAGCCACGGTGGAGACGATGCTCGCGCAAGCAAGTGCAACAAGCGCCGACTTTGCGTTTCTCGCACGTGTCATCAGGGTGCGCACGTGGATCACTCCTTCACCCACAGTAGCTCATCTGCGTCGATCATCAGTTCATCGCGTCCACCACGCGCTGTACGCGCGCTGCGCTCAGTATGTCTGAGCCGCGAGGTACGTCACCTCGATTCTGTACGAGTGAGCCGGGTCAGAGAGAGCTTGGTCGTCGTAGCTCACCTTCTGCCGGAAGATCACGGACACGCTCGTGCCTGCGGAACCCGTCGGCGGCATGCCCGACGCGACCACCGCATCGTTTCCGGAGATCGGCGCGAAGTCAGCTCCGTCACTCCGCTTCCATTCGAGCGGCGCGGCGAGGGTGTGGGGGGAGGGCGAAGCGTAGCCTGTTCCCGTCCACTGCTTCATGCGTCCGTCCTGAGCGTCCGAGCGGATCTTGAGCGCCCACGGCGCGTTCGAGCGCACGGTCACGACTTGCGGTGCGGACAGCGCAGGAGGCGCGGCCACGTCGAGGTTCCCAAGGCTGACCGGACCCGGGAAGGACGCCTCGAGAGCTGGCACTACCTTGCATGTAACGGGAACGGTCGCTTGGTTAGAGGCCCCGGCGTTCGCCGGGACGCTGAGCTTTGCCGTAGTTGTTGCGGCGATGGTGAGCGAGACCGTGGCGACGACTGTCACTCGTCTGACACGAGAGCGGAAGTCCATGATATCACCGGCCTTTCCGACCATAGAGTTCTGTCGCCCGGCTCCCCTTCGGGCTCGTGGGCGCGCGGGATGGTTCTTCGGGAGAGTCCAGGCGTCCTTCCGGCCTATGGGTGATCAAAAGGGGTGATTCCGGCGGGGTCTTGGTGATCGGACCGCCTGCAGGAGATCGGGAGGGCGCGTAGAAAGCGCGTAGAGAGGTTTTTGCGTTGGAGGAGGTGGTCTAGTGGAATTACGCGCGCGCATAGTCGAGATGCCGCTTTCCGTGCCCTTTACGATTGCAAGAGGCACGCAGACTGTGGCTCGAAACGTCATAGTTGAGATAAGTCATCGCGGAGTGACAGGTCTCGGCGCGGCAGCGCCGTCCCTGTTTTACGGAGAGTCAGCCGAACACGTGATGGCCGCCCTGCCGCGCCTGGCAGAGTGTCTCGGCGATGATCCTTTCGCGATCGAGCGGGTGTTCGACGGGATGAACCGAGCGATGCGGTTCAACGCGGCCGCAAAGGCCGCCGTCGACATGGCCATGTGGGACCTTGCAGGCAAGCTCTGCTCGCTGCCGGTCCATCGGATGCTCGGGCTGGCCGGCCTAGCGTTGCCAAAGACGTCGTTCACGATCGGCATCGATAGCCCTGAGGTCATGGCGGAGCGTGCCGTAGAGGCCGCGCGCAGGTTCTCGGCACTGAAAATCAAGATGGGGGCTCCCGACTCCCTCAAGGCCTTGGAAGCGGTGAGGCGTTCAACGGACGCCACGATAAGGGTGGATGCGAACGCTGCGTGGACGGCGAAAGATGCCGCGGCGCTCGCCCATGAGATCCGCGGGTTCGGGGTGGAACTCCTGGAACAGCCGGTGCCTCCTGGCGACATCGACGGCCTGAGGTTTGTCCGGGAACGGGCTCGCATGCCGGTAGTGGCGGATGAGAGTGCAGTGAGCGCCGAAGATGTGCCTCGCCTTGCGGGCACGGTGGACGGCATCAACATCAAGCTCATGAAATGTGGGGGAATCACCGGCGCTTTGCGCATGATCAGGGCAGCTCGGGCCTGTGGCCTCCGGATCATGCTGGGCTGCATGGTGGAGACGTCGATAAGCATCACCGCCGCTGCCCAGATAGCGGGGCTCGTCGACTGGGCCGATCTCGACGGAAGCCTCCTGTTGGCGCGGGATCCCTGGAAGGGCGTGACGGTTCGAGATGGAGGCGACCTCATGCTCCCAGAAGCTCCGGGTCTCGGGGTCTCGCCCTCGTAACGGACGGGGCCGACCCGGAGTGCGCCGCCTGCCTGGGCGAGGCGCGGGGAGAGACCCAGTTATCGTCGGATGTCCTCCCGCATAGGGATAGTGCAGGGCCGGTCGACGAAGCCCGACTGCCCGAAGCGGGTGGCGAGAAGGTGTTCGTGCCCAAGAAAGCCCTTTATTGCTGGGTCCTGGGATTCGCCGCGTTGCTCGCGGGCGCAGCAGCCTTCGGCCGCGCTTACATCCTTCCGACCACGGCGAGGGTCTATACCAGGACGCGCGGATACCCCGAGGTAGTGTACGCGCCTTACTACACTGAGGGGCCGCGGATAACGGCGGCATCCGCGGTCCTCATCGAGAGCACTACAGGCACGGTTCTCTACGGCAAGAACGAGAACGTGCGGATGCACCCGGCGAGCACCACGAAGATAATGACGGCGATACTCGCGATCGAGCTCGGTGACATGGACTCCGAGGTAGTGGTGAGCGCCAATGCCGCTGGTGTTCCAGGGTCGTCGCTGTGGCTGCGCAGAGGCCAGAGGCTTAGGCTCGATGACCTGGTCCGTGGGACGATGCTGAGGTCGGGAAACGACGGCTGCGTGGCCATCGCCGAGCACATCGCGGGCTCCGTGCCGAGGTTCGTGCGGATGATGAACGTCAAAGCCCAGAAGATCGGGGCCTTACGCACGAGGTTCGCGAATCCCCATGGTCTGACCGAGCCGAACCATTATTCCACGGCATTTGACCTGGCGCTCATGGCGCGATACGGGTTGCAGTACCCGCTGTTCGCTGACATCGTGAGCACGCGTGAGGCCGACATCGAGGTTGCCCAGGGCGACGAGTCAGAGCGCCGACGGCTTGCGAATACCAACGCCCTACTGTGGTCGTTTGAGGGCGCCGACGGAGTGAAGACCGGCACGACCGCGGCAGCTGGGTACTGTCTGGTCGCCTCGGCCACAAGAGGCGGAGTACAGCTCATCTCGGTGGTGCTAGACTCAGCGTCGAGGTGGACGGATTCGGCGAAGCTGCTGGACTACGGCTTCAGCCACCACAACGTAATGACCTTCGCCCGCAGGGGGCAGGTCGTCACGGCGACGCGCGTCGAGGGGGGGTTGGACCGGGAGATCCATCTCGCAGCCGCGCAGGACCTACGCGTCGTGGTTCGTAAGGACTTGGCTCACCTCGTCGAGGAGAGGATATTCATCGACGGGGTGCCCAGGGCACCGATAAAGAGTGGCGAACCCCTCGGGAGGCTCGTCGTTCTCTTCGATAAAGACGAGATGGCATCGGTGGATCTCGTGGCGTCCGAAGCGGTTCCTCGACCATCCGTCCCGCGCGCATTCCTGAGGAATCTTGAAGAAATCCTTCGGAAGGGAAGAGCGGCTCTCCGTTCAGGTGGCGCCAAGACGAAGCAGCGTTAGAGGAGTGAGATCGCAGTGTCTGAAGGAACACCAAAGGACTTTGAAGTCATAGTGATAGGAGCGGGCCCGGCCGGCCTCGCGGCAGCGCTGTACGCGGGTCGTGCGAGGCTTGCCACGGTCGTGGTGGAACGAGCGATTGTCGGTGGACAGGCTTCCACAACACACCTCATAGAGAACTACCCTGGGTTCCCGGACGGGATCTCCGGACCAGACCTAATGGAGAGGATGGAACGGCAAGCGCGCAAGTTCGGCGCCGAGTGGCGCGCGGCGGACGTTCGCGCGGTCGTCGCGAGCCAGGATACACGAGGATTCGTTGTCCACACGAGCGAAGGCGAGTTACGCGCAGCTGCCGTCATCGTCGCAACAGGAACAGAACCGGTGAGGCTCGGTGTCCCGGGTGAGGACCGGCTGCGTGGTTCCGGCGTTTCGTACTGCGCGACGTGTGACGGTGCCTTCTTCCGAGACAGGCGAGTGTTGGTAGTGGGCGGTGGTGATTCGGCGATAGTCGAGGCTCTCTTCTTGACCAGGTTCGCTTCACGGGTGACCGTCGTTCACAGGCGCGGCGAGCTTCGGGCCACGAAGGTCGTGCAGGAAGACGCGTTCAAGAACCCGAGGATCGACTTCGCCTGGTATTCAGTGGTCGATGAGATACTCGGCGAGGACAAGGTGGAAGGCGTGATCGTCAAGGACGTCCGGACGGGCGAGAGGCGGCGGCTCGAAGCGGACGGGGTCTTCGTGGCCGTCGGCAGCCGGCCGGATACCGGCTTCATCGCTCCGCTCGCGGATCTTGACCCCCAGGGCTACATACTTACTGATGACAGGATGAGAACGCGGACCCCGGGCGTTTTCGCGGCCGGAGACGCGCGTGCGAAGGCCGTGCGGCAGATCGTTACGGCGGTGGCGGACGGGGCGATCGCCGCGATAGAGGCGGAAAGGCACATATCCGGGCATTGACTGGCGGGACGACCTGAACTCACTCAAGGGGCGCGCGGGTCACCCGGGGGCGTGTGCGCGCTCCTGGCGTCTGCGAGGCGTTCTGCGAGGGTGTCCGGCGCGTTCCAAGAGGGCATCACGGGATACACAGCGAGAACCGCCGGCGGGCCCAGGTTCGGAGAAGGCCCGCGGCGGCTCTCGCCGGGTTTTGGGTGGTCTATTGGCGTGGGTCGGTTGTCGTCGTTGTCGCTACTTGAGTCGTCGCCACTTGGGTCGTTGTCGCCTGCGAGAAGGCGCACGACTCTCTGGTTGCTCATCGCCTACCCGCTCTTGCGGGACCCGAGGTGTATGTGAAAGGGCGCGCGCCTCGAATGCCCTGATACCTTGAGCTTTCGTCCGGCGTTCGTCAGGCCGTCGTCCTCGCACCCGACTCCCCGCCCGACTCCCGCCGGTCCTCTCGCCTTTCTCCTTGCCTATCTTCCAATAAGTCATAACGCAGACCGCGTTCCTCGGTTCCCAAACAAGACACGATCTCGTCCACTTCTTTTTGATCTCATTTGTCGCCTTTCAGTGGAGGAACTCTCTCATGCGTCGCGAAGAAAACATTGCATAGACCTTCAATTCGGGCCTCGTAAGAGCCCTGGTCAGAGCGCTGCCAGGGTTTTGGCCTGCTTGAGGGGTTGTTGTGCTTTGCGTTCTTGTAGTAGAATAGGTGATGGTCGGGAGGTGGGGTGCTTGGCTTACGAGGCCCTCAGGCAGTTGGAGGCGGCCGAGGCACGAGGGGACGAGATCCTCAGAGAGGCTCAGACGCGCGCGAGGTCGATTGTCCAGGATGCCCGTACCACAGCACGGATGATCATAGAGAACGCGATCGCGGAGGCGGCCGCCCAGGCCGCAGCGAGCGCCAGGGCCCAGGAGGCCGAGGCCAAGGCGGCTTGTGCCGTCGTAGCGGAAAGGGCGGCTAGCGTCTGCCGCGACCTGGCAAGCCAGGCCCGGGCCAGGATGTCACTGGCAGTCGATCTAGTGGTGGAGAGGATCGTGACGGCAAGTGGCAGTCGCTAGAATGAAGAAGGTCGTCCTGGTTGCACCGGTCTCGGAGGCTCGCGGGATCGCCGAGACCCTCCAGGAATTGGGCGTTCTCGAGCTCGTGAGGGAAGATTTGCAGGTCGATGGCGTGATGCCTAACGATGGCGCCGGCGCCTCCAGGGCTTCTGTCGGAGGTATTCAGGGTGACCGCGCAGGCCAGGCCGACGACGCCCGGGGCTTGGAGGAGATCGACCAACGCCTTAGTGAGCTAAAGTTCTGCATAGAGTTCCTTGACAGGTTCGAGAAGGTCAAGAAGAACCTCATTCAGCAATTCGCCGGCGGGAAAGTGCCCCTTTCCGAGTCAGCGTTCGAGGAATACGGCGGGCTATACGAAGAAGGCCACGAGGTGTACGAACGCTGCCGACAGCTGGACGAGGAGCTCACCAGGCTTCGCAACGAGGAGAGTCGCGTTCACTCCACGCTCAGCCAGCTCGAGCCGTGGTCGTGGCTCGACGTCCCGCTTGCTAGGATCTCGGGGACGCATTTCCACTCGCTCATCTTGTGCGAGGTCCCCAAGAGGGCGCTCGACTCTGTCATAGATCGGCTCGAGGAATCCTGCTACGCCGTGCACATCGAGCGCGGACCTGAGAACAAGAGGACAGTGCCGGTTGCGGTGATATGCCCTGCCACCGATAGGCAGAGCGTGCTCGACGTGCTTGCGGAGAGAGGACTCGCTCCCGCCCAGTTGCCCGCGGCCGACGGCGCGCCAGCCGAGGAGATCCGAGCGTGCGGCGAGGAGCTCGCCCGCATCGCGCGCGAAACGGAGCGGGTAATGGGTGAGGTGAGACGCGTCCTCCCTGAACGCGTCAAGATACTATCACTGTACGATAGCCTGTCTCTGGAGCGGGATAGGCGAGCGCTTGAGCGCGGCTGTCCAACGACGCGGACGGCCTTTGCCCTGGAGGGATGGGTGCGCGCTTCCGATCTCCCTGAGCTTGAGAAAGCGCTCGCGCCGCAGTCGGGGCTGGTATATGTTGAGACGCGGGACCCAATCGAGGGCGAGATCCCGCCTGTTGCGCTGGAGAACCCAGGGGCTGTGACTCCTTTTGAGGCCGTGACAGAGATCTACAGTATGCCTCAGGGCGGATCGGTGGACCCCACAACTGCGTTGGCACCGTTCTTCCTGGTATTCTTCGGCATAGCCCTCGGTGACGTTGGCTACGGGCTCGGCCTCACTGCGCTTTCCCTCCTACTCATGAAAAAGGTCAAGATGGCTGGTCTCGCAAAGAAGCTCTTCACTCTCCTAGCCATGTGCGGGGTATCGTCAGCGGTCGTGGGGGTCCTGACAGGAGGCTGGTTGGGCAATCTCGTCAAGATCCCGCCACTCTGGTTCAACCCGATGGACAACCCCATGCTCATGCTGGGGGTGTCGTTCGCCCTGGGCATAGTCCACATCTACGTGGGTCTTGGAATCAAGTTCTACTCCAACGTAAAGCGCGGGAGGCCTCTTGACGCTGTCTTCGACCAAGGGCTCTGGTACGTATTCCTCACGGGCCTTCTCCTCCTTCTGGGAGGCACGAGTTTGAGGAACGAAGGGCTTGCGGCCGCAGGCCGGTGGGCTTCTCTTGCCGGGGCGGCTGGGCTCATCCTTACCCAGGGGCGCGCGCACAAGAACCCTCTCAAGCGTCTTGGATCGGGAGTCCTCAGCCTCTACGGGGTGACAGGGTATCTCAGCGACGTGCTGTCGTATTCCAGGCTTCTCGCGCTCGGGCTCGCCTCATCGGTGATCGCGGTGGTGATCGACGACATGGCCTTGCGGATGGCCGGAGTGCCGTTCGTGGGGTGGATTCCCATGCTCCTTTTGCTCCTGGTGGGACACGGGTTCAACCTCGCGATCAACGTGGTGGGCTCGTACGTGCATTCGAGCAGGTTGCAATACGTGGAGTTTTTCAGCAAGTTCTTCGAAGGGGGCGGGCGAAGGTTCCTGCCCTTCAGAAAGAGGACGAAGTACATCGAAGTCATGGAGGAAGGGGAGGCATAACACACGATGGACGTCACACTAGGCATGATCCTGGGATTTCTCGGCATAGCCCTGGCGGTGGCCCTGCCAGGCGTCGGATCGGCCATGGGGGTAGGGCTAGTGGGCTCGGCGGGGTCGGGGGTCGTCACGGAGGACCCGGACAAGTTCGGACAGATACTGCTCTTGCAGGTCATTCCCGGAACGCAGGGCATATACGGGCTCCTCACTGGGTTCGTCCTCATGATGAAGCTCGGGGTGTTCAGCGGGAGCGTGCTCAGACTGACAACGTCCGAAGGGCTGCTCGTCATAATGGCTGTGCTCCCCATCGCCGTGGTCGGCTGGCTTTCCGCAATTCACCAGGGAAAGGTCGCGGCGGCTGGCGTTGGGGTCGTGGCGAAGAGGCCTGAGGAGCTGGGTAAGCCCGTTACCTTCGCGGCCATGGTGGAAACGTACGCGGTGCTTGCGTTCCTCGCGTCGCTGCTTCTCATCATGTTCGGCCTGCCTCTCAAAGGAGTGGCGTGAATGTCGGCTCTCGAGAAGATGCAGGAGAAGATCCTGCAAGATGCGAAGGCCAAGGCTGACGAGATCGTGGCTGCGGCCACGGCGGAGGCTCAGGCGATAGTGGCCGAGGCCAGGGAAGAAGCTACGAGAAAGCGAGATGAGGTGCTGGCGCGGGGCAAGGAGAACGCCGACGAAGAGATGAGGCGTGCCCTAACACTCGCGGAGCTTGATGCCCGCAAACAACTGCTTGCAACGAAGGCTGCCCTCATCGACGAGGTATTCCAGGAAGCTCGGAAGCGGCTCACTTCGCTGGAACCGGGCCGGTACAGGGCTTACTTGAAACGGGCGATTCTCGAGGCCGTGGAAAGCGGCGAGGAAGAGGTCGTCCTGTCGGCACGGGATCTCGAGAGCGTCGGACCTGAAGTCGTGTCGGAGGTGAACGCGGAGCTGGCGAAGCAAGGTCGTAAGGGCGCGCTTCGACTTTCCGGCGTTCCCGGCGGATTCACCGGAGGCTTCGTCTTGCGGACGGGAAGAACGGAAGTGAACTCCACGTTCGATGCCCTCCTCGCGCGAGAGCGCGAAGCGTTGGTAGTTGAGGTAGCAAAGGTCCTGTTCGGCTGAGGCTCAGCACCCGAAGGGGCATCCCGGGAGGTGACGGACGGCGAGATGCTAGGGCTTGAATCCAGGTACGCATATGCTACCGGGCGCGTGAGGGTGCTCGAGACGAGGCTCCTCGACCGGGGTCGCATAGACCGGATGATCGAGGCCCCCGACCTCGAGGGGGCGCTGAAAGTATTGGCCGAGGCGGGCTATGCCCGCGCTCAGGTTTCGGGCAGATCCCTCATGACCGTTGACGAGATAACGTCGAGTGAGGAAGCCAGGCTTGCTCGTCTGATTCAGGAGACGGCTCCGGAGCCAGGGCTCGTGGAGTTGGTCACGGCGAGATGGGACTTCCACAACCTGAAGGCGATGATGAAGGCGAAGCTGCACCGAGTTCCTCCGGAGAAGGCTGTGGCGAGGCATGGCGCCTGCGACCTGGCTTTGATCGAACGTGCGGTGGAAGGTGACGGAAGGGGCCTGCCAGCTCAACTCGCTGAGGCGCTCAGCGTGGCCAGGGCTGCCCACGAACTGCGCCCCACTCCTGAGACCATCGACATCGCGGTGGACCGCGAGATGTATCGCTACCTTCTGGCGAAGGCGAACTCGCTCCGCATTCGGTACCTTGTGGACCTCATTCAAACGGAGATAGACCTCTTTAACCTCGCGGTTTACTTCAGGTCGAGGAGGATGGGGAGGGACAGACGGCTTGCGGAGCAAGCGATGGCGCCTGGCGGAAAGCTGAGCCCGCTCATGCTCATGGCGTCGTACGACCAGCCTCTTGAAGCCGTGGCAACGAGCGTGGCGGGCACCGGATACGAGGCCTTGGCGGGTCGGGCAGCGGGCGCGCTCGCAGAAGGAAGGCCCATCGCCGAGTTGGAGAGGATGTCGGAGGAATTGATGTGGGAGCGCATCCGCAAAGCGCGCTACGTTCCACTCGGACCCGAGCCGCTCGTTGGATACATTTTCGCGAAACTGTACGAGCTCAGACTGGTGAGGCTCATCCTCGTCGAGAAGCTCTCGGGCGTGTCTAGGGATACCATCAGAGAAAGGCTGCGTGATGTGAGTGTTTAAGTTCGCAGCCGTGGGTGAAGAGGGTTCAGTGTTCGGGTTCCGCGCCCTCGGAGTGGACGTCTTCGTTGTCAAACCCGAGGACGACGCTGCGGCCGTTCTTCAAGACGCCCGCAAAGGAGGGTATGCCGTGATCTTCGTCACCGAGCATGTGGCGAAGGCTGTGCCCGAGGTCATAGAGGGATTCCAGGACACGCCGCTGCCTGCGGTGCTCATCATACCAGGCGTGGGTGGCTCTCTGGGGCTTGCCTCGCAAAGGATGAAGAGGATCGTCGAAAAGGCGGTCGGAGCCGACATCCTGTTTCAAGAGAGAGGGTAGGATCGTCGATGGACGTGGGAAGGATCATCAAGGTTTCGGGGCCGCTCGTTGTGGCGGAGGGCATGGGCGATGCCAGAATGTACGATGTCGTGCGCGTGAGCGAGAAGAAGCTCATTGGCGAGATCATCGAGATGCGCGGCGACAAGGCTTCGATCCAGGTGTACGAGGAGACCGCCGGGCTCGGGCCGGGGGAACCCGTGTACTCGACGGGCGAGGCCCTCTCGGTGGAATTGGGCCCGGGGCTCATCGAGTCCATCTACGATGGGATTCAGAGGCCTCTCGACAAGATCCGGGCCGCGGTGGGCGACCGCATCGAGCGCGGCGTGGAGTTTCCTGGTCTCGACCGCGGGCGAAGGTGGTCGTTCGAGCCTCGGGTGAAGCCAGGTGACCGCGTAGGTCCGGGGGACGTGCTAGGTGTGGTGCAGGAGACCAGTGTCGTGGAGCACAGGATCATGGTTCCCCGAGACGTGGAGGGTGTCGTGGACGAGATCCGCGCCGGGGAGTTCACCGTGCTCGACGTCGTCGCCAGGATCAATACGGTGTCGGGCGTGAGGGACATCACGATGGTATCGAGGTGGCCGGTGAGGCGCGGCCGCCCCTACAAGGAGAAACTCGCTCCTTACCAGCCGCTCGTCACCGGGCAGCGCATCATAGACACGTTCTTCCCCGTGGCGAAAGGCGGCACAGCGTGCGTGCCAGGTCCCTTCGGCAGCGGCAAGACGGTGGTTCAGCACCAACTTGCGAGGTGGGCGGACGCCGACATAATCGTGTACGTCGGATGCGGCGAGCGCGGGAACGAGATGACCGAAGTGCTCATGGACTTCCCAGAGCTCACCGACCCGCGCACGGGCGAGCCGCTCATGAAGCGCACAGTACTCGTGGCGAACACTTCAGACATGCCTGTTGCGGCGAGGGAGGCCTCGGTGTACACCGGGATCACGATCGCCGAGTACTTCCGTGACATGGGTTACAACGTCGCCCTCATGGCGGACTCCACGTCGCGGTGGGCGGAGGCGCTGCGTGAGATATCCGGAAGGCTCGAGGAAATGCCCGGCGAGGAAGGCTACCCGGCGTACCTCAGCTCACGGGCTGCGGAGTTCTATGAGAGAGCCGGCCGCGTGAGGTGTCTGGGCAGCGACGACCGTGAGGGCACGCTCACTGTAGTCGGCGCGGTGTCGCCTCCGGGCGGCGACCTCTCTGAGCCGGTAACCCAAGCCACTTTGCGCATAGTCAAGGTCTTCTGGGGCCTCGACGACTCGCTGGCGGCGCGCCGTCACTTCCCGGCTATCAACTGGCTCATCAGCTACTCGTTGTACCTCGAGAGGCTTGAGGAGCACATAACCGACACGGTCGCCTCCGATTTCGGTTCGCTGCGGGCGGAAGCCATGAAGATCCTTCAGGAAGAGGCGGAACTGGAGGAGATAGTGAGGTTGGTGGGCGTGGACGCGCTCTCGGTGAAGGACAGGCTCACTCTCGAGACCGCTAAGAGCCTGCGCGAGGACTTCCTCCATCAAAACGCTTTCCACGAAGTGGATACGTACACCTCACTTAAGAAACAGCGGCTGATGCTCAAGGCCATCCTCGACTTCCATCACGCGGCGCTCGCCGCGGTGGAGCAAGGCGTGAGCCTCGAACGCATCCTCGAGCTCCCTGTGAGGGACGCCATAGCGAGGATGAAATACGTGCCGGAAAGCGACACGACGAGGCTAGACAAGATCGGCGAGGATGTGGCGAAGGCGTTTGCCGACCTTGCTCAGGCTGGGGGTGAAGAGGTTGCTTAAAGAGTACCTTACGGTCTCCGAAGTCGTCGGGCCGCTGATGATGGTGGAGCAGGTTCGGGACGTGAAATACGGAGAGCTCGTTGAGATAGAGATCGCTTCAGGCGAGACCCGGCGGGGGAGAGTGCTCGAGGCGTCCGGGTCGAGGGCGCTCGTGCAGCTCTTCGAGGGGTCGGCCGGGCTCAACCTCGCCAAGGCCAGGGTCAGGTTCCTCGGAAGGGGCATCGAGCTGGCGGTGGCCCCGGAGATGCTTGGACGGGTTTTCGACGGGTTTGGTCGCCCGCGTGATGGGGGGCCGCCTGTGATCCCCGAGAAGAGACTCGACATAAACGGGAGTCCCATAAACCCTTATGCCCGGAACTACCCATCGGAGTTCATTCAGACTGGAGTCTCCGCGATCGACGGCATGAACACCCTGGTGCGTGGGCAGAAGCTTCCCATCTTCTCCGGGTCTGGCCTTCCGCACGCCGCGCTCGCGGCGCAGATCGCGAGGCAGGCCCGGGTGCTGGGAACCGATGAGAAGTTCTCCGTGGTGTTCGGCGCCATGGGCATAACGTTCGAGGAGGCGGACTACTTCATCAGAGACTTCAGGCGCACTGGAGCCATAGAGCGGGCGGTCCTCTTCCTGAACCTTGCCAACGATCCGGCCATAGAGCGGATATCCACGCCCAGAATGGCGCTCACGGCCGCGGAGTACCTCGCGTACGAGAGGGATATGCACGTGCTCGTCATTCTCACGGACATGACGAATTACTGCGAGGCCCTGCGCGAAGTGTCCGCGGCACGCAAGGAGGTCCCGGGACGGCGCGGGTATCCCGGGTACCTTTACACCGACCTTGCCACCATCTACGAGAGGGCCGGAAGGATCAAGGGACGGAACGGCTCCATCACCCAGATTCCCATCCTGACCATGCCCGAGGATGACAAGACCCATCCCATCGTGGATCTCACCGGCTACATCACGGAAGGGCAGATATTCCTGTCGCGGGAACTCCATCGGAAGGGGATATATCCGCCCATCGACGTCCTGCCCTCCCTGTCCAGACTGAAAGACAAGGGGATAGGCAAGGGCAAGACGCGGGAGGACCACGCAGATACGATGAACCAGCTCTACGCGGCGTACGCGCGAGGCAAGGAAGCCAAGGAACTCGCGGTGATCCTGGGAGAGGCCGCCCTATCTGACGTGGATAAGCAGTTCTCCAGGTTTGCCGACGAGTTCGAAGCGCGCTACGTGAGGCAAGGCGCCGAGGAGAACCGCGCGATCGAACAGACTCTCGGCATAGGCTGGGAGCTTCTGGCGATGCTTCCCACGAGGGAGCTCAAGAGGGTCAGGGAGGAGTACATCCAGAAATACATGCCGAAGGCTCGGACAGCATAGGAACCCGGGGCCACAGTCCCCGGGGTGCCGGGGGACCAGGAATAGGCGGGATTATACGAGAGGGAGGGAGCCGCGAGGCGCTCTGAGCAGGACAGGAACCCTGAATAGGGGCGGGGCGCCTGCGCGGCGATGTCATGGAGGTCAGGGTAAGCCCGACCCGCATGCAGCTTCTGAGGCTCAAGAAGCGCCTTGCCATGGCGGAGCGTGGGCACAAGCTGCTGAAGGACAAGCGCGATGAACTCATGAAGAAGTTCCTGGATCTCATCAGGCAGGAACAGGTGTTGCGCGGACGCGTTGAGGAGGGCCTCGAGAGAGTTCTACCTGCCTTTGTCAGAGCCCGCGCCGCCATGTCAGGAGAAGCTCTCGAAGAGGCCTTCATGGTGCCGAAGGTGTCATGCGGCGTCGACGTGTCCACCGCGACGATCATGAACGTCAAGGTGCCCGAGTTCACTTGGCGTGGTGAAGAGGTGCGGGACGTATACCCCTACGGGTTCGGCGGGACGAGCGCGTCTCTGGACGACGCTGTCGCCGGTCTCGCGGAGCTGCTGCCCAAGTTGGCGGAGCTCGCCGAGGCGGAGAGGGCCATCGAGCTCCTGGCCGACGAGATCGAAAAGACACGGCGTCGTGTGAACGCACTTGAGTACGTCCTCATACCTAACCTAAGGAACGCAGCCAAGTACATCACAATGAAGCTCGACGAGATGGAGCGCGGAAACCTCACCCGTCTCATGAAGGTGAAGGACATGGTCCGCGCGAAATAGACGTCTGCGATCTCTCCTGAGCCGTCGCTATCCGTGTTCACTGCTTGAGCCTCGGATCCAGAGCATCACGCAGCCCGTCGCCGAACAGGTTGAACCCGAGCACGGTAAGGCAGATGGCAATACCTGGGAACATCGACCACCACCACTTGCCCGCTAGCAGGTACTCCTGACCGCGCGATATCTCGTAACCCCAGCTCGGAGTGGGGGGCTGCGTGCCAAACCCGAGGAAGGTGAGGCCCGCCTCGAGCATCACAATGCCGCCCATGCCGAGGGTTGCAGACACGATGACAGGGGCGATGACGTTGGGCAGGATATGCCTGAAGATCACCCTGGCATCGCTGGCACCGGAGGCTATCGCGGCCTGAACGAACTCGGTTTCCTTTATGGCCATCACCTGGCCCCTCACGATCCTCCCTATCTGTATCCAGGAGATGGCTCCAATCACGGTGTACACCAGTGTGTCGCTGGGCGGCAGGTACGCGACTACAGTTATAACGAACAGCAGGAACGGGAAGGCGAAGATGACGTTTATGAGCCACGACACGACATCGTCCACGAACCCACCGTAGTAGCCAGCGAGAGCGCCGAGCGTAGTGCCGATCGCCACCGAGATTATCGTGGCCGCCACGGCCAGTCTGAGCGATATTCTGGTGCCGTACACTACCCTAGAGAACACGTCCCTTCCGTACAAGTCCGTCCCGAACCAGTGTTTGGCACTCGGGGGCGCGAGCTGCGCGGAAGCTCCTTCCGTCCACATGAGCTGCTCGATAGGATCGTAGGGGGCGATCCACGGTGCGAAGACCGCGCAGAGTACCACGAGGAGCACCAGAGACAAGCCGAACATCGCGGACTTGTTCCTCTTCAGGCGCAGCCAGGCGTAATACCAGAGGCTCTTTCCGGCCTCTTCGCGGGCCCGTCGTTCGCGGGCCACGGGCCGTGCCGCGGGCGATGCGGGGGTGTTCGTGTTCGCCGAAGCGGAGCTCGTTCCTCCCATCTCTTCGCACACTCCTACTCGTACCGAATTCTGGGGTCGAACAGCGCGTAGGATAGGTCAACGATGATGTTGACCGCCACGAAAATGACCGCCATGAAGAGCACCTCTCCGCGGAGGATGGGGAAGTCTCTGTTCACCACCGCCTCCACGGCCATGCGCCCGATGCCCGGCCAACAGAATATGGTTTCGGTGAGCACCGCGCCGCTCAGCAGGTTCGCTGTGTCCACACCTATGACGGTCACCACGGGGATCATCGCGTTTCGGAAGGCATGTTTCCAGACGACCTTCCTTTCGGGAAGTCCTTTGGATCGCGCTGTCCTGACGTAGTCCTGGCGTATGACCTCGAGCATGCTAGACCGCGTTATCCGGGCGATGAGGGCCGCGGGTCGCAGGCCCAGCGCCAACGCGGGAAGGATGAGATAGCGGATTCCACCGTAACCCGTGCCGGGGAGCCACTTCAGGGTAACACAGAACACCACTATCCCTAGGAGGCCGACGAAGAAGACCGGCATCGATACCCCGAGCAGTGCGATGACCATGCTCGCGTAGTCCCAGATGGAGTACTGCTTTACAGCTGACACTATTCCGAGAACGATCCCCAAGGGGACCGCGACCAACAAAGCCGCCCCCGCCAGCTTAGCGGAAGCGGGTATCCTCTCCGCTATAGCCTGAGTGACCCTCATGTTGTTTCGGTACGACCGTCCCAGGTCGAGGGTGACGGCGTCTTTGTAGAACTTGAGCATCTGGATGTACCACGGCTTGTCGAGGCCCATCTCCCGCCTGATCCTCTCGATCGTCTCGGGATCCCCCCTTTGCCCCGACAGAATCCTCGCGGGATCGCCCGGTACGATAGTGCTCAGGATGAACACGACGAGGATCACTCCAACGAGCACGGGAATCGCCGCGATGAGCCTTCGAATCACGTACTTTCCCACGGCGAGGACCACCTTCCCTCACAGGTCCCTCACAGGTGCGGCCTGTTTCCGTCGCACGCCCAAGCCCACCTGACCTCGGGTGATGCCCCGCCGACGGGTGGGATCGACCTCCCCATCGGCGGGGCGCGTCCAACTTCCGCGTCTCCCAAGAGGCCAGGTTCGATGCACGGATCGCAGGCGACGACCTCCTGGGGACCACAAGATGCAACTAGCCGATTACAGGTCGAGCCAGACCTCCGTGAACTTGTTGCAGTACTGGCCGAAGGACGGCAGCCTGTAGCCGCGGACGAAGGGCTTCAGCATGTTGTGGCTGGTATAGTGGTAGATGAACACCCACGGCGCGTCTTCGACCACGATCTGCTCGGCCTTCTGGTACAGCTTCCTCCTGACCTCCTGATCCGTCGCCAACCTGGCCTGTTTCGTCAGGTCGTCGAAGAGCGGGTTGTGATACCTTGTGTAGTTGCCCGGGTCTCCGAAGTTGTCGGAGTTGAGGAGCACGTAGAGGAAGTTGTCCGGGTCGGGATAGTCAACAACCCAACCCATGCGGAAGAAGGGCACCGTACCCTGGGTGCCGGCCGTATCGAGGTGCGCACCCCAGTCAACGTTCTTGAGGTCGATCTTGATGCCGACCTGTCCGAACTGAGCCTGCAGGGCTTCGGCTATCCTCTTGTGGCCCTGGCTGGTGTTGTACTGGAGCGTCACTTGCAGTCCCTTCGGATAACCGGCCTTCGCAAGCAGGTTCTTGGCCATCTTCGGATCGTAATTGTAGCCCTTCAGGTTCTCGTTGTAAGCGAACATGCCCGGCGGGAGCACGCCCTTGGCGGGCATCGCCCGGCCGTTGAGGACGAAGTCGATGAGCGCCTGTCTATTGATAGCGTAGTTGAACGCCTGCCGCAAGTACTTGTTGTCCTTGAACGGAGGAAGGGTCTGGTTCATGCCGTAGTAGTACGTGCCGAGCTGTGGCCTTTCGAGGTATGTGCCCAGCTCGTTCACGGCGGTCTTCACGCCGTTGATGACCTTGAGGCCTTTGGACGCCTCGGGGTAGTACGGGTCATCCACGTGGGAGGCATAGAGATTGCCCAGTTTGTACTCTGTCCACTCTATGGTGAAGTCGGTGATGATCCTGAACTCGATGCCGTCGAGATAGGGAAGTCTATTGCCCCACTTGTCCTTCATCCAGTAATTCTCGTTGCGGGACAACACGAGCTTGTCGTCGTGCCTCCAGGACTCGAACTTGAACGGCCCCGTGCCGACGACGTGGAAGTTCCAGTCCTTGCCCCACTTCAGCACGTCTTCCTTGGGAAGGACGACGAAGGTGTTGTAGCTCAGAACCGCTACGAACGGGGCGAACGCGTATGTGGTCTCAATCTGAAGCGTGTACTTGTCGAGGGCCTTGATGCCCGAGATGGAGCTGGCCTTGCCCTCGCGGAATTCCTTGTAACCCTTGACCATGTCTATGAAGTACGCTCTCGGTGAGTTGGTCTTCGGGTCGCATATGTAGTTGAACGTCCATACCCAGTCGTCCGCGGTGACTTCCCGGCCTCCGTTGGCGGTGGGCTTGCCGCCCTCGGTGGTCTTGTGGAAGTGGACACCCTTGCGCAACTTGAACGTGAAGGTCTTGCCGTCTGGAGAGGCCTTCCAGGACTCAGCGAGGAGCGGCACTATCTCTCCGTCAGGGTCGATGGCCACAAGGGTCTCGAAGATTTGGTACCCCACCTCAGCTGAGGTCGTGTCGGTTGCCATGACCGGATCGAGATCGGGGGGATCTGCGTTGAGGGCGTCCTTCCAGATGCCGCCGTACTTAGGCTTCTGCTCCTGTCCGCCGGCCAGGGCCGTCACGCCCAACACGAGGACAGCCACCAGCAACAGTATGGTTACTACGCGGCCTCTACGGAACATTGCTTTACCTCCTTCATCACTCGCATACGCTCTCTTGAGATTCCCTCTAGACTCAAGATGCCACTCTAGCTTGGGAACTTGTCTCGGGAACGATTATCGGTTCACGCCCCGGCCGGCATCCACCTCCCTTCACTGGCGAGACACATCAATGTAAGCGTAGATTGTGTCCACTTCAATCAATATTCTGCGTTTAGAGGGCATTTCCTTCTGGCTGAGCAAGTTTTGACACTCCTCCGGGAGTGGAGGGAATGCAGACAGGACGTCGAAACACTGTGTACGCGTGTTGCGACGTGAAACCCGGGAGACCCTGCGTTATCCCTGTCGGAAGTGGAAAACCTAAGAGACGACACAGGCAACTCGGCGATAGGTCGCAAGGCGCGCACGGTCACGTTTCGTGTGTGGCGTGTTTCAGGGAATCAGTTGACCGCGGAATCGCGCCCTCGCGGCGACATGTGATGATCGACCGAGAACAAGGAACTGGGGAGCGGTGGCTGTGGTGACAGTCGAAACCCTAGACAACGGCCTTCGCGTGACGACTGAGGAAATGGGCCACATGAGATCCGCCGCAGTGACGATCTGGATCGGCGCTGGGGCCCGGTACGAAGAAGCCCGCGTAAACGGGGTGTCCCATTTCATAGAGCACATGCTTTTCAAGGGGACTGCGAAGCGGGACAGCAATCTCAAGATCTCTGCGGCCATCGAGGGCGTGGGAGGAACGATAAACGGTTTCACCAACAAGGAGACCACGTGTTTCCTGGTGAAAGTGCCCTCGGAGAGCTTCGGGCTCGGCCTCGATGTCCTCGCGGACATGGTCCTTCACTCGCGCTTCGACCCTGAAGCCTTGGAGCGAGAACGCGGCGTGGTCATCGAGGAGATCAAGATGGTTAGGGACAGGCCTGACTCGTGGGTCCACATCCTTCTAGAGGAGATGGTCTGGCCCGACCAGCCGCTTGGCAGGAGCGTGGCGGGCACCGAGGACGTCATCAGCGCGATGAGCCGTGAACAGGTGCTGGAATACTTCGAAGCCCAGTACCGACCGGGGAACATGGTTGTCTCGGTCGCGGGAAAGGTGAGCGCGAAGGACGTACGAGATGCGGTGGAGGCAAGTTTCGGGGCTCGAACGGGTGGAAAGCCAGGCGGCTTGGTCCCTGCACGGCCGGCCCCAAAGGGGCCTGTCGCGAGGGTCGAGCGGCGCGACACGAAACAGGCCAACCTCGCGCTCGGTCTTCCCGGGTACGAGAGATTGCACCCTCGGCGCTACGTGTTGGAGATCCTCAACGTGATCCTCGGATGGGGGATGAGTTCGAGGCTGTTTCAGGAGGTGAGGGTGAAGAGGAGTCTCGCGTACTCGGTGGGGTCTCAGTACTCCGCTTACCTCGACACCGGGATCGTCAGGGTGTATGCGGGTGTCGACCCATCGAAGGGCGCCACGGCGGTGAGCGTGATCCTTGAACAGCTTGCCCGGATGCGTGACGAGGCCATCGCCGATGAGGAGCTTCGCAAGGCCAAAGACTTCTACAAGGGAGCGCTTGCACTCCGGCTGGAGGACACCCTCAACCTGGCTCTCAGAAACGGAGAACACATGGTGCTCACGGGACAGATCGTTCCCGTCGACGAGGTGCTCGCAAAGGTAGACGCGGTGACGGCCCAAGACATCGCCGAGGTCGCGTCCGACCTGTTCAAGAAGGAGAACATTTGTCTTGCCGCGGTTGGACCCTTCGAAAAGGAGGATGACATGGCTGCTGCGCTCAAGTCGTCTGTGCTATAATACGAAAACGGGTGTGTCTGAGCCCGGAATGCTCTGCGGTGAAGGCGGGGTGCAATTCTCGGGCCCGATGTTCGGTCCGGGGCAGGGAAGACACGCACGCGGCCGGTTACGCTTCAGGCGACGGGCAGTCGGGGGAGGGACACGGAGCCTTGCACAACGTAGCGGAAGACGTACGACGAGAGATCCGGGCCGCTGTTGCGAGAGCGATAGCGTCGAGCGAGCTCGGGGCCGAAGTGGGGCGGGTCCAAGACCACGAGGTTCCCGTGGAGATGGCCAGGGACAAGTCCCACGGCGACTTCGCAACCACTATTGCAATGGTGCTCGCAAAGCGGCTGGGTCGACCTCCGAGACAGATCGCAGAGGCCATAGCCGCGTCCTTGCGGCATGGCCTCGGCAATACTCGATACATCCAGCGGGTTGAGGTCGCAGGGCCCGGCTTCATGAACTTCTCGTTGTCTCGGCTGTGGCTCGAAGACACCGTCCGCGCCGTGCTCGCGGCGGGAGCCGCCTTCGGGAAGAGCGACGTGGGGCGGGGTAGGAAGGTTCAACTGGAGTTCGTGAGCGCCAACCCCACAGGCCCCATGAACGTGGTGAACGCTCGGGCGGCCGCGGTCGGAGCCACGCTCGCGAATATCCTGAAGACGGTAGGATACGATGTGAGCACCGAGTACTACATCAACGATGCAGGGAATCAAGTGGCGGTGCTCGGAGAATCGGTGGAACTTCGATACAGACAGCTTCAGGGGGAGAACGTCGATTTCCCAGAGCGGTGCTATCAAGGCTCCTACATAATCGACATAGCCCGCGAGGCGGCTGCGGAACACGGCGATGAGTTGAGTGCGATGACTCCGTCCGAGCGGACTCGGTTCTTCCGTGAGTTCGCACTGTCAAGAATGCTCGAGAGCCAGAAAGCGTCGCTCGCGCGCTTTGGGGTGGACTTCGACGTATGGTTCAGCGAGCGGAAGTTGATTGAGGCCGGCGCCCAGCAGGAAGTGCTGAGGATCCTTCGTGAGAGAGGCATGGTCTACGAAAAGGACGGCGCGACCTGGCTTTGCAGCACGAAGTTTGGAGACGACAAGGACAGGGTGCTCGTCAAGAGCGATGGCGAGTACACGTATTTGGCAGGCGACATTGCGTACCACAGGAACAAGCTGGACCGAGGATTCGACCTCGTCATTGACATCTGGGGCCCTGACCATCACGGACATGTCGTCCCGACGAGAGCTGGAATCCAGGCACTCGGGTACGCCGGTGAACGTCTCGAGGTCTTGTTGCTGCAATTCCTCTCGATCCTGTCGGGCGGCGAGCGAGTGAAGATGTCCAAACGCGCCGGGGAGTTCGTGACCATGGACGACCTCGTCGACGAGGTCGGGCGCGATGCGGTGCGGTATTTCATGCTCATGCGCAACATCGAAAGTCATCTCGATTTCGACCTCGAGCTCGCCAAACGTCAGTCACAAGAGAACCCGGTCTATTACGTACAGTACGCTCACGCGCGGATCTGCAGCATTTTCAGGCAGGCGAAGGAGAACGGCTTCGAACTCGATATGGCTGCGAGCGCGGACCTATCACGTCTCCAGGAAGAGATCGAGTTGGATATCGCCCGGAAGATCGCGGCGTACCCGGACGAGCTCGTCATGAGCGCCGAGGACCGCGCCCCGAACAGGCTGGCAAAGTACGCTCTGGACCTTGCAGGATTGTTCCATTCATTCTACAATAGTTGTAGGGTGATGGGTGACGACGCCGGCCTGACATCGGCAAGGCTCGCGCTTTCCGGGGCGGTGGGCATCGTCCTTCGGAACTGCCTCGGCATCCTCGGCATCTCCGCTCCAGAGAAGATGTAGGCGGACGACGTGCCGGCACATGGAGGTCACGATGTCAGGACCAAGAGACGAGGTATTGAGGGCAGGTGCCGTCGTGGGGACGTCGGTGAAGGACGCCTACGGATACCTCGGCACTGCGGTGCTCGTGAGCCTTGCGTGGTTTGGGTGGTTCGCCATTTGTGCGCTCCTCTTGAGCCCAATCGTGAAGTCCCTCATTCTCATGGTGCCAGCGATCGTAGTGCTTGCCGCCCCGCCTCAAGGGGCGGCCTTTCACGTGATGTCGCTTATCGTAAGAGGACGCGACGTCTCGGTCCGCGATTTCCTGGAAGGCCTGAGAAGGTTCGCCCTGCGCTCTCTGGCCATCCAGGCCGCCCACGTCGGGCTGCTGGCGGTAATCGTGATCGATATCATCTGGTTCGTCTCAAGGCCGGGTGCCGTATTCAAGCTCATTGGCGGATTGTGGCTGTACGCCTTGCTTTTCCTCGTCATGATGACGCCGTACCTGCTCGCCATAATGGTCCAGCAAGATACCGGGTTCCGCAAGGTGTTCAAGAGAGCGGCGCTCCTTGCGCTCGCGAACCCCTTTTACTCGCTGATCGTCATGGTATTCGAGGCGGCTGTCACGGTCCTATGCGTGGTGATCGCTCCGGCCTTATGTCTGATGTACATGGGATTGATCGCCCTGACACGCGTTCGCGCCACCCGGGTGCTTTTCGATAAGTATGGGATTGCTGACGACGAGCGACTCTCCGAAGAGGATCCACCAGATCGCGAGGAGTTCCCCATGTGAGGAGGTGTGCCTGTGGTTGAGAAGATCGTTTTGCTGGGAGCGGCGATTGTCTCGGCAGCATGCCTCTTGGCAGGTGCTGCGAGGGCTCGAGCTGCGTCGGGCGGCGAGCTCAAGGTGAGATGGTTCGGGCACGCGTGTTTCCTCATCACCACGTCGAGTGGCGTGAGGATCCTGACAGACCCCTTCGATGCAACCGTGGGATATCCCTTGCCGCAGGTCGAGGCGGACGTCGTGACCTCGAGCCACGACCACTTCGATCACAACAACGTAAAGGTCGCCCGAGGGAATCCGGTCGTTCTGAAAGGTGGGGGCAGGTGGGAGAAGGCTGGCGGCAGGATCTACTCCGTGGCGAGCTTCCATGACACCGAGGGAGGAGCGAAACGCGGGCCAAACGGGATATTCGTGGTGGAAGCGGACGGCATCAGGCTGGTGCACATGGGCGACATCGGCCACGACCTGTCGAAGCAGCAATTGAGCGAGATCGGGAGGGTGGACGTCCTTCTGGTGCCCGTGGGTGGCACGTACACCATCGATGCCGCGGGCGCCAAACGGCTGGTGGAGGCGACGTCGCCCAAGGTGGTCATACCCATGCACTACAAGACGCCTGTTGTGGGCTTTCCCATCGCGACCGTAGACAAATTCGTGGCGAGCTTCGCGAACGTGACCAGGCTGGATACGAACGAGGTAGGGTTCAGGGCGAGCTCGCTGCCTGAGAGCACTGCGGTATACGTGCTCAACTACGAATAGCTAGTGGACCAGATGCGGAAGGGAGCAAGGGACTTGGCAAAGTACGTGTTCGTAACCGGCGGGGTCGTCTCCGGCCTTGGCAAAGGCGTCACCGCCGCGTCCATCGGGCGCCTTCTCAAGAGCAGGGGCCTCCAAGTGACCGCGATAAAGTTGGATCCCTACATCAACGTCGATCCCGGCACTATGAGCCCTTATCAGCACGGTGAGGTGTTCGTGACGGAAGACGGCGCCGAGACAGACCTCGACCTGGGCCATTACGAAAGATTCATCGACGTGGATCTGGGCAGGCCGAACAACGTCACCACGGGTATGATCTACTGGTCGGTGATAAGCCGCGAGCGCAAGGGCGACTTCCTCGGAGGCACGGTGCAGGTCATACCGCACATCACCAACGAGATCAAGTCAAGGATAACGAAAGTCGGCAAGGAGTCTCAAGCCGACGTGGTGCTCGTCGAAGTGGGAGGGACGGTAGGAGACATCGAGGGACTCCCCTTCCTGGAAGCAATAAGGCAGCTTCGCAGCGATCTTGGCCGTGAGAACGTGATGTACATCCACGTAACGCTCGTCCCCTACATCGGCGCCGTGGGCGAGCTCAAGACGAAACCCACCCAGCACAGTGTGAAGGAGCTGCGGAGCATAGGAATTCAGCCAGACGTCATCGTGTGTAGGTCCGAGCGTCCTCTCTCCGACGAGATCAAGTCCAAGATCGCACTGTTTTGCGACATAGATGAACAGGCGGTGATCCCAGACGTGGACGCCGCGACTATATACGAGGTCCCCCTCATCTTCGAGCGCGAGGGACTGGACGACATTGTCATAGACAGGCTCAACCTCGCAAGCGTTGCCGGCCAAAGTGACCTCAGAGAATGGCGCGAGATGGTCCATACGTTCTTGAACCCCAGTCGACAAGTGTCCGTCGCGATCGTGGGCAAGTACGTCACCCTCCCGGATGCATATCTTAGTGTCGTGGAGGCCTTGCGCCATGCCGGCATCGCTCACCAGGCAGAAGTCAAGGTCGTGTGGGTCAACTCAGAGCGCCTCGAGGCCGAGAGCGTCGAGAAGGAGCTTCGCGCGGCCGACGGAATCCTCGTCCCCGGCGGATTTGGATGCAGGGGGGTTGAGGGCAAGATCCTGGCGGCGACGTACGCGAGGGAGAACGGCGTCCCGTACCTCGGCTTGTGCTTGGGTCTCCAGTGCGCGGTCATCGAGTTCGCTCGATCCGTGTGCGGTCTGGAGAGGGCTCACAGCTTCGAGTTCGACCCCGACACCCCTCACGCCGTGATAGATCTGCTGCCGGAGCAGAAAGGCGTGGAGGAGATGGGTGGCACGATGAGGCTGGGTGCATACCCGTGCAGGCTGGTGCCGGGATCCCTCGCCATGGCGGCGTACGGCAAGGAACTGGTGTACGAAAGGCACCGCCACAGGTTTGAGGTGAACAACGGGTACAGGGACGTTCTCGAGAAAGCGGGGCTGTGGGCGACGGGCCTGTCTCCCGACGGACGTCTGGTGGAGATAGTCGAGGCCAGAGACCACCCGTGGTTCTTGGCCACCCAATTCCATCCGGAGTTCAAGTCCAGGCCGAACCGGCCACATCCCTTGTTCAAAGGCTTTCTGGCTGCGGCGCTCGAGAGGTCGGCAGCCAGACGCGGCGTGAAGGGCTGAGGCCAGGCTCGGGAACATGCCGGGCGCGAGGCGGCAGGAACTTCCGTCGGCGAGGCGAAATAACAGCGTGGGTTCTTCATTCCACCCCACGATTTACGTTTCGGGCCTTCCGGCCCCATGGCGAATGGGCGGGTGCCCTGGTGTCACAAGAGGCACACTCGGATTTTGCATGGTCCCCTTGGCAATGCTATAGTACCGATGTGACCAGGCCTCCTTTGACGCTGCGTGTTTTCATCAGGCACCATGCTGTTGACATTGTCATCCTTTTCAAGTGATTCCTTAATTGTATCCTGCTGAGACCTTTCCAGTAATGCGACACCCAAAGGGTTGTTCCCATGGTGTGGCGCGGTTCCGAAGCCGGGCGGCGTCCGGCGCTCAAAACGGGACGGGGCTGCAAGAATCCGCAACGAAAGGACTGGATAACCCGATGGCACGAAACGGACAGGGTGTTCCCGAGGAGCCCATGAACATCAGCGACCTAGAGGCGAAAACCATCCACGATCTCTATGAGATCGCCAGAGACCTCGGGATCGCGAGCCCAACCAAGCTCAGGAAGAAGGAGCTCATCTTCGAGATCCTGAAAGTCCGAGCCGAGAAGGAAGGCCTCATTTTCGCCGAGGGGATTCTCGAAATCATGGCCGAGGGCTTTGGTTTTCTTAGAGTGGCCGGTCTCAACCCGAGTCCAGATGACATATACGTGTCTCCATCACAAATCAGGCGATTCGCCTTGCGTACGGGCGACATGATATCAGGCCAGGTGAGGCCGCCCAAGGAAAGCGAGAAGTACTTCGCGCTGTTGCGAGTGGAGGCGGTGAACGGAACAGACCCCGAGATGGCGACGAGGAGATTGTTCTTCGAGGACCTCACGCCCATATACCCAAACGAGCGGATGCGATTGGAGACGACTCCGAGGGAGATAACCACCCGGATGATCGACCTCATAGCCCCATTGGGCAAGGGCCAGCGAGGCCTCATAGTATCACCTCCCAAGGCCGGCAAGACCACGGTCCTCAAGAAGATTGCCAACGCCATAACGGCCAATCACCCCGAAGTCGAGCTCTTGGTGCTGCTCGTCGATGAGCGTCCCGAGGAGGTCACCGACATGGAGAGGTCGGTCAAGGGCCTCGTAACGAGCTCGACCTTCGATCTCCCCCCGGAGAATCACATCCGTGTAGCTGAAATGGTCCTCGAGCGCGCGAAGAGGCTGGTGGAGCACGGCAAGGACGTCGTGATCCTCATGGACAGCGTCACGCGGCTGGCACGAGCGTACAACCTGGTAGAGCCGCCGAGCGGGCGCACGCTGTCGGGAGGCCTTGATCCAAACGCGCTCCGGAGCCCGAAGAGGTTCTTCGGCGCGGCGCGCAACATCGAGGAGGGGGGCAGCCTCACGATCCTTGCGACGGCCCTCGTCGAGACGGGGAGCCGAATGGACGACGTGATCTACGAGGAGTTCAAGGGCACCGGCAACATGGAGCTCCATCTAGATCGAAAACTTGCGGAGCGACGGATCTTTCCCGCTATCGACATAAACAGGTCCGGAACGCGTAAGGAGGAGCTTCTTTTGACCGAGGAAGAGCTGGACATGATGTACCTCCTCCGCAGGGCGATGGGGAACCTCGGCACGGCGGAGATGACCGAGCTCATGCTGGAAAGGCTCCACCACACGAAGAACAACGAAGAGTTTCGCCAGCTAGTGGTGAAGTCGTCGTTCGCCGAGAACGTGAGAGCGCTGAGTTAGGTTCGAAGCAGCGTCCAGGACGCCCGGGCGAGCGAGCGCGAGGCGCGATGGTGAGCGCCCTCGACGTCATCGCCCTGGGTGGCCTTTTCGTGTACGGGGCGGTACGGGACGACGATACGTTGGTCGGGGCGTCCTTGCGGGACATCATCCGTGAAGGTATAATTGTCCCGCGAGACTACCCGGGGGATCAGGACGTTCGAGTGCGGCCTCGGTGAAGTGGCCTGGTTGCCCGGATCGAAACAGAGGATCTGGCTCAGTGATTAGAGCTCTCTACGCAGACGGCTCGGGAAACATGTTCGACGAAAGGGATCTCGCGGCCCTCGGCCGCTCGTGGGACGAGATGTGGGAGGTACGGAAGGAAGACACAACTCCGCTGCCGCGCGGATCCTCCCTTGTCGAGCTACCGGGGCGTCAGGCTGTCGGGATGGACCCGGCCTCGGGTGAGGCGCTGGCGCTGTGGCTCGAGCCTGAGACGTCGCGGGGGCGGGGCGACGAGATCCCTGGGTGGGCGGTGGCGGCGCTTCTACCGGCCGGTTTCACGCGCACGCTTCTGCCAGCCTATGTGGTAGATGGTGGGCCCAACGGACGGATGGGCAGGGTTCTTCCGCTCTATGGATACGCCGCCGTGGGAATGGGAGAGAGAGGGTTATGGGTGGCAGCGCTGAAGACGGACGACCCTTGGAGGTGGGACCCTAGCAACTACAATACGGGAGAGCTCAAGTCGCTCGTCGAGGAAAGGCTCCAGGCTCACCCGGACAACAGAAT
Source organism: Bacillota bacterium (assembly GCA_024653485.1). Classification (NCBI taxonomy): domain Bacteria; kingdom Bacillati; phylum Bacillota; species Bacillota bacterium. The sequence continues at coordinate 143,535 of JANLFY010000007.1, forward strand.
CCTGAGGCAGCTCGCCAAGTGCTCCATGGAATACAGCTGTTTCACGGCGCAGAACGTGTTCTATCGCCGCTGGGAAGCAGGGATACCGGTGTCGCCCGATTGCCCGGCTTCGTGCATCGGGTGCATTTCACTCCAGCCTGCGGAGTGCTGTCCGTCTCCCCAGAACCGAATCGACTTCATTCCGACGGAAGACGAGATAGTCGAGGTCGCAATGACCCATCTTTGCGACTCTCCTCACGCCATAGTGAGTTTCGGACAGGGGTGTGAGGGGGAGCCCCTGCTTCAGGCGGATCTCATAGCCCGCTCCGTCGCGCGCGTCAGGGCGGAGGTACAAGGGAGAGGTCTCATAAACGTGAACACAAGCGCAGGGCTCACGGACGGCGTGGCGAAGTTGTGCAAAGCGGGCATTGACAGCATGAGAGTGAGCATCATCAGCGCGAGGCATGAGGTATACAATGCGTATCACCGGCCCCGCGGCTATGACATGTCGGACGTCGAGGCTTCGATCCGTGTCGCGAAGGCCAGCGGAGTCTTCGTGTCGCTCAACCTCCTCGTGTTTCCCGGCCTCACAGATCGTGAGGAAGAGCTGGACGCCTTGTGCGGCCTCATCGCAGGGGCCGAAGTGGACATGGTTCAGCTGCGAAACCTGAACATCGATCCCGACGTACTCACTACCGCGCTCCCGAGTCCGAAGGGGCGTGTGCTCGGAATAGGCGCTTTCATCAAGGAGCTCAGGGAGAGGTGCCCAGGGCTACGGGTGGGCAGTTTCACGCCGTCGCGCGAGGAGGTCTCACGTCTTGAGGAGTCACGCACGAAAGGCGGGAGGAAATGGCTGAGCCGATGAAGCCGAGAAGCACACGAAGCCTTGTGCGCGGAGCAGCCGGTGCCGTCCTTCTCAGTTCTATTGCCGTCTTTCTCATCATGCGCATCACCGGAGGGCGCGAAGGTTGGTCAAACCTGTTTCGCGTGGACCGCGTGTCTCTTGCCGCTGCCGGACTGTTGGTGGCGGTCGGCTGGATCCTCGAGGCGGTCCGCTTGGAGACGCTCGTGAGAGCGCTCGGCGGCAGGCTTGGGTTGTGGAGCGCCCTTCGGATAACCCTCATGGGAGCGTTCGTCTCGTGCGTGACGCCGTTTGAGACGGGAGGCGAGCCGCTCCAAGTGTATCTCTTGCATCGTCACGGCATCGGGGCAGGTGAATCCACCGCGGTCGTCGCGATGAAGACGATAGTCAGTTCCCTCGCCAGGCTTGCTCTGGCGCTCGTGTTCCCAGTGTGGTACGTTGTGGGCAGGAGATCGTGGGACCTTCCCGGAGGGGTGGAGGCCGCGCTGTTCGTCGGCGTGACGCTCTACGTCTTGGTACTGGCGCTGATGGGTTTTTTCGCGGTGTATCCCGCGTCGGTCGGTGCAGTCCTCGGCCGCGTAGTGCGCAGCAGGTACGCGAGGCGACTCGTTCCTGCTCATGCCGCGGACTCTTTCCTTGAGAGGGTGAAGACGGAAGTCCGGGACTTCCAGGCGGCGTTCAGGATGTTTGTTCGACAGCGGCGGCCCGCTCTGATCGCCGTCTCCATATTGAGCCTGCTCAGCTGGGCGATGGTATTTTCCATACCCGTTCTCCTGCTGCGTGGCCTGGGAGTGGATCCGCCCTTCGCCCAGACGGCGGGCATAGCCGGGATATTCTATCTCGCGGCGGCGTACGCACCCACCCCTGGCTCGAGCGGAGCTGCCGAAGCGAGCCTGGCGGTGCTCTTCGGGTCCATAGTGCCTTTCAGGCTTCTCGGTGTGTTCGTGCTCCTGTGGAGGGGCCTCACGTACTACCTCACCCTCCTCGTCGGAGCCGTGACGGTCGCGGCAAGCTGCCTTCACGGGCGCGCCCGTGGGGGTCGCGGAAAGACAAAGTCTACTGGCTGAAGGTGCAGGGTAACATGGCTATCGGTAGAACGCTTGGCTTCAGCGGGCCCGCCGCGGAGCGGGAAGGGCGGGCGCTCGACGGACCGCGGGTGGTTCGACGCGGGTCGGTGCCCCCGGCGCTCGGCCGGCGGGCGCGGCCGGTGAGCCTGGTCCGCCACAACTTCATCTACACGACGCTGGAGGGGATGGCCACGAACATGGCATTCGGCCTCGTGAACCCCTTCCTGGGCGTGTACGCGCTCGCCTTGGGGGCGTCGAGCTTTCTCGTTGCCCTCCTTACCTCCGCGCCAGCCCTGGCGAACGCCATCGTCTTTCTTCCTGCCGCGAGCCTGGTCGAGAGGTGTAGAGCCCGTCTGCCGGTGGTTCTCGTTTGGGCGGGGCTGCACAGGCTGCTGTACGTGCCTCTTGCGTTCATCCCGCTCTTGCCCGCCCCTCCCGGAGTGAAGGCAGGGGCGCTCGTCGCCGTCGTCACACTCATGTCGCTCCCTGGTGCGATAGCCGGCGTGGCTTGGACCGCGATGATGGGTGACATGTTTCCCGAGAACCGGCGGGGCGAGGTATTCGGCCTTCGGAACATGTACGTAGGTGTCACCGGCGTTCTCGGGACCCTAGCTGCAGGGTATCTCCTGGACATGGTGACCTTTCCAGCCAACTACATGATCTTGTTCCTGGCGGCAGCCTGTTTCGCCGCGATCGGGATAGGGTTCATGTCGCGGATGCGGGAAGTGGTGCCGCCCGAGAAGGGTGCAGCCGGCAAGGGACTGGGAATCGTCTCTCGCGTGAAAGACCTCCTCTGCGACGAGGAATATGGACAGAAGTTCAAGTTCTTCTCACTCAGTTGCTTCATGCTGTGGTTCGGATTCGGGTTCACCGCGGCCATGTGGCCGATATACCACGTTGAGGTCTTGTCGCTCTCCAACGCCACCATAGGCGCGTTTGCGACGCTCGCGGGGATCGCCACGGTTGTAAGCTCGGTTTATTGGGGGAAAGTGGTGTCCCGCCACGGCAACAGGGTGGTCTTGCTCATCTGCATGACCGGGCTGGCGGTCTTCCCCGCGACCTACATGCTCTCGAGGTCCGTGTCATACCTATACTTGATGCAGGCTATATCAGGATTCTGCCTAGGCGGGCTCAACCTCACCGTGTTCAACCTCGCTCTTGCCTACGCAAAGCCCGGCAGGAGCGCGAGCGCGGTCGCGGCGTTCAACATGATGATCAACGTGGCGTCCTTCGTGGCGCCCTTCCTGGGCGATCTGTTCTACAGGACGTTCGATGTCCACTCGACTTTCTACGCGGGGACTTGTGTGCGCCTGGTGTCTCTGCTCTTCCTATCCAGGATCATGGATCTCCCGATCCGCGTGGTTCCGAGGGTGCCGCGGGTGCGATGGGCCAGTCGTGGGCTCGCGGCAAGCTCCGGCAGGAAGGGGTCCGAGTCATGAAGCTGGTGTTCGCAATTGTGAGAGACGGTGATGTTCCTGCTCTCCTCGACGCTTTTGCTGAAAGGCACATCGGTGCCACCCGGCTCGCGTCCACGGGCGGCTTCCTGCGTGAGGGCAACACCACGTTCCTGATAGGAGTCGCGGATGAAAGGGTTCAGGAAGTCATCGACGTCATCGCCGAGTGTTGCCCTAGGAGGATCGAGGCTGCCCCGCAGTTCACTCCGGTGACGGGTCAAATGCCGCTTGCCGGGGTGCCGGTCGAAGTACAGGCAGGAGGCGCCATAGTGTTCGTCACGAGAGTCGAGAGTTTCATCAGAGTGTAGTCCGGGATGGGCAGACTTCCGGAATCGCTCTTCCCCAGAGAGCTGGTTGGCCGCTTCGCTGGGATGAAAGCCTCACCGTAGGGAGCGCGGAGCGTCGGGAAGGGCAAGGGGAAGTGTGACCCGGCAGGAGTGAAGAGCAGGGCCGTAGAAAACCCCAGTTATGAGAGTCTCATCACGGGCTGATGGCAATACGCGTCAGCGCTTGCGCGCCGTAGCCGCGGGGCTCCTCATGGCAGCGGTCGTCTTCGTTCTAGACCGCATGCCTGTCGGGGAGCGCTCGGGGCTTGCGGCGTATGATCTATGCCACCGCCTGGCGCCAGGGCCGGGACCGACGCCCCGCGTCGTCATCGTCGCCATAGACGAGAGGTCCATCGAGGAGCTCGGGCCGTGGCCGTGGCCGCGATCTCACCATGCGAAGCTACTCGAGATCCTGACGCGGGAGAGAGTGGGAGCTGTAGGGTTCGATGTCTTGATGCCGGATGAGTCCGGTGACTCCGAGGCCGACGAGGCTTTGGCGAGAGCAGCCAAAGCCTTTGGATTGGCTGTGTTTCCCTTCTACGCCGAGAGCAAGGTCCTGCCGGTTGGGTCCCGAGTCTTTCACGTCGCCGGAGCACGAAAACCGCCGTACGCCGCTCTCGCGAGTGCGGCGGCGATGGGCAGCGTGATAGCGGTTCCAGACGTGGACGGCGTTCTGCGTCGCCACGTTCCGGCCGTCGTGGACGGGGGACGGGTTCGCTATTCCCTTGACGTGGAGGTCGTCAGGATCTTTTTAGGACTTTCCTCATCCCAGGTATCCCTTGGTTCGTGTGGCGTCCGGCTCGGCTCCATGACCATTCCAACGGACTTGACCGGTCGCGTTCTCGTTCGATATTCGTCCGGCTCGCCCGGAGGCGCTCGCTACACGACGCTTCCCTACTACCAGGTCCTTCGCGGCGAGTTCGCGCCGGGAGAGCTCCAGGGAAAGATCGTCCTCGTGGGAGTGACGGCGCAAGGCCTGCATGACTTCTACTTCACGCCTCTCGCGACGGCGGGGAGCCCGCTTCCGGGGGTGGAGATACACGCCAATACAGTTCAGGCGATTCTCGAAGGCCTCCTCGTGCGCGAGCCTCTCGAGCCGCTCGGAGCGCTGCCCTTGCTGGTGCTCTCAGCTGCGTTGGCGGCGGCGTTCCAGGGACTCCGGCCCGAAACCGCGGCTGCAGTAGCGGGCGCCGGAGCGGCCTGCATCGTGTCCTCGTGTGTGGTCCTCTTCGCTAAAGCGAACGCCTGGATAGACCCCGTGCCCTTCCTGGCGATCCTGTTCCTTGTGCTAGGGCGCCATCTTGTGGCATCCTACGCGCGCGCCGAAGCTGAAAGAGCTAGGGTCAGGGCTGCGCTCGGCAGATACCTCTCGCCCGCAGTGGTGGACGTGATTCTGAGAGCCAAGGGCGAGGAAGCCCTCGGGGGAAGGCGGCTCGAAGTGACGATCTTGTTCGCGGATATCCGCGGCTTCACTTCCTTTGCGGAGAGAGAGAGCCCTGAACGGGTGGTGGAGGTCCTCAATGCCTACCTCTCGGTGATGGTGGAGGCCATATTCAGAGAGGGGGGCATGCTCGACAAATTCACGGGGGACGGGGTCATGGCCGTCTTCGGGGCTCCCGTGCCTCAGCCGGATCACGCCGTGCGGGCGGCCAGGGCCGCGGCTGCCATCGTCAAGGCGTGCCCTCGGGTGGCTGCGAAAGCGGCAGGGGCTGAAGACGGAGCCGGGGAGTGCCGCAATGATGTCAGGTTGAGCGTGGGGGTTGGGGTTGCCTCGGGCGAGGCCGTGGTCGGCAACATTGGCACGGTCGCCCGGATGGATTACACCGCGATCGGCGACGTAGCGAACCTTGCCGCAAGATTGGAAGGCATGGCGTTGCCCGGGCAAGTCCTCGTGTGCGAACGAGCGCAGAGGGCCATACGCGGGGAGATGGCCTCTCGCAGAGTCGGTTCTCTTGAAATACGGGGGCGGTCGGCGCCGGTTGAGGTGTACGAACTCGTGTGACGGCGGGAAAAGGCGATTCAGGATGGTTTGGTGATGACGATCACAGATGCGGCAACCCTGTGGAGCCATTGTACAAGTGGGAGGGTCTGCGTCGGGGGCCCTGCGTTTTCCCTTCGTTTTCCGGCGCGAAGCCGGGGTGCTCGCCTCGAGACCGGCACGCTGGGTGGGTGACACCTGGAGGCGAGGTTCTGGCTCGGCTCCGGTCCGTGCGAGACGGCGCGGCGACGCGGGCGACACCTCGCTGGGCTGGGCTGGGCTGGGCTGGGCTAGGATGGGATGGAATGGAATGGAATGGGATGGGGACCGGGAGGGGGAGGGGGAGGGGGACGATGACGCGCTCAAACGGAACGCCACGCGCCCGCTGCCGGACGAGGGCGGTTGGTCTCGTCCTCGTGCTCGCGTCCGTTTGCGCGCTGTTGGGCGGCGAGCACTGGGCAGGGGCTCATGCGCAAACCGCGGGAACAGGGGCCGTCGCTGTGGTAACCAGGATAGAGGGAACGTGCGAGCGTCTTCCCGCAAGGTGCTCAGAGTGGGTTCCTGCCGCGGTGGGCTGCCTCGTTCGCCCTGGAGACCGCGTTAGATGCGGCGCCGGCTCATGGGCGTCGCTCGGCCTGGTGGGTGGTGGCTTTGTGACTCTCGGGCCTGACTGCGAGGTTCGATTCGACTCGCTCCTATACTTGCGACTGCTCATAGGCAGGTTGTGGGCGAAGGTGAAGCCGGTTGTGATGCCGGGCGGTGCGGGGCTCATCATCGAAACGCCCAGTGCCGTGGTCGGGGTGCGCGGGACGCACTTCAGTGTGTGGGTTCACGATCAGCTTTGCACTACGGTATCTGTGGCATCAGGAGCCGTAAGTGTGTTCGGGAGCGGCGTGGCTGTGACCGTCCCGGAGGGGTACGCCACGCGTGTGAAACGCGGCCGGGTTCCCGAGAAGCCGGAGCCTATGGACAGCGAAGAGAAGCGGGCATGGGCGGAGAAACGCGAGCGGTTCAAGGACGAGGACGAAGGCGATGACGAGGATGAGAGCTTCGGGAATGACGGCGGCGGGGCCGGTGGCAAGGCGGGCAAACAGGGCCAGCACAGAGGGAATGCCCCCAGCTCAGCGGGCAGTCATCCTGGCGGAAAGTCGCAGGCTGAGAACTAGCGACGCGGCAGCGGACGAACGTGTCTTGCGAATGGCGCGACTGGCGCAGGCCGGGGGGCAGGGGGGTCGTGTGTGGTGGGTCAACGCGTGGAGGCAGTGGGGATTCTGGGCGCCGTGCCCCTCTTCAGCGGCCTGGATCGGGAAAGCCTGGAGAGGATCTCAGGAATAGCGCGCAGGCGTCGTTACGACCGAGGCTGCCCCATCTTCTTCGAGGGCGAGCCTGGTGGTTCTCTCTTGATAATCGCCGCAGGTGCGGTAAAGATCTTCAAGGTGTCTGAAGACGGACGCGAGAAAACCCTCGCCATCCTCAAGGCCGGGGATTTCTTCGGCGAGATGAGCATTTTCGACGGGGCGCCAAGGTCGGCGGCGGCGCAAGCTCTATCGAGCTGCGAGGTGCTGGTCATAGACAGAGAGGCGTTCCTTGCCTTGATGAAAAGCGCCCCCGAGCTGGCCACCGACATCGCACTCGCGCTCGCCGAACGCCTGCGCAGGACCAACGAGGACTTGGAGCGCCTCGCGTTCCGCGACGCTCGGGGCAGGATCTTCGATGCCCTGCTGCAACTCGCCAAAGCCCACGGTGAAAAGGCGGGCGTGGGAGTGCGCATCAAGCTGAGGCTAACTCACCAGGAGCTTGCGAACTACGCCGGGGTAACGAGAGAGACGGTCACCAGGGTGCTCGCCGAGCTCGAGGAGAGCCGGCTCGTGAGCGTCGGGGACGACAAGCGGGTGGTCATCAGGGACGAGGATGCCCTTCGCCGCCTGGTGACGTGACACGATCGGAAAGGACGATAGTTGACTTGCGTTTGCTCACGCGTCGGAAGGGAGAAGGGCTTCCGAGTCGAATGACGATCTAGACCGAAGTTGAGGCGCTGCCTCTTGGGGGGCATGTCCATGGATTCGCCATCCACCAAATGCTGCAGGGTCGAGCGCGTTTTCTACTCCGTGGCGGAGTCTCCTGTGGGGGTCCTGCGGCTCGCGTCGAGCATCGATGGCCTCGTGAAGGTGAGCCTGCCTGCCGAGGGAGAGACCGGGTTCTTGGCATGGCTGGCGCTTTCGTTCCCGAATGCTGCTCTCGTCCCCGCCACGACCGAGCACGCGGCGTTCCACCATCAGCTTGACGAGTATTTCGGCGGCGTTCGGGAAATCTTCGACTTCAGGATCAACCTCGTTTCGAGCGGATTCGTCAGACGAGTCCTGGAGGAGACCCGAAGGATCCCGTACGGAGCAACGGCGTCATATGGAGAGGTCGCGGCGGCGATAGGAAGACCCCGTGCTGCGAGGGCAGTGGGGAGAGCCCTCGCCCTGAATCCGCTGCCCATCGTGATCCCGTGTCATCGCGTGGTTGGAAAGAACGGGGCGCTCGTGGGGTTCGGAGGAGGTCTCGACCTCAAGGAGTGGCTCCTAGCCCACGAGCGGCGCGTTTCCTCGTCCTTGCGGCGAGACTCCGTGCCCGTCTAGGCCTGGACGAGGCTAGACGGGCGCCTGACGGTCACATGAGACGCCGCACAGCCTTTCTCTTCTCTGTCAAGCACCCAGCTCCCAAGGCCGGCGTGATCGATCCTAATGTGCGAGCGCATGCGCGGGCGCGCGAAGGCGATAGGGAACACAGTGACGACCGCTTAAGGAAAGACCCTTGATCACGGCTTCCCATGGCGCTAGAAGGCCGGTGTCTGAGGATGCATTGTACGGGAGCGGAGGTGTTATAATATGCTCGAAAGGTCAGGAAAGGTCAAAGTCGTTCCCTAGTTGTTCCTGCCGGTACGGTGCGGTAGACGAGGTAACTTCGCGGCGCATCGAGCTTGCGGCACTTCGAGTTCGAGAAGGGAAATCCGTGGGCAACCTCGCAGATTACATCGAAGCGTATCTCAAGAGACTTCTCGAGCGCGCCGAGGAGGGCATCATAGAGCTGCAGAGGCGCGAGCTGGCGGAGATGTTCAGGTGCGTTCCCTCGCAGATCAATTACGTGCTCACCACGAGGTTCACCCCTGATAGGGGCTACGTCGTGGAGACCCGCAGGGGAGGCGGCGGTTACATTCGAATAGTCCGACTGTCCTTCCGGCCGAGCCAGGACCGAGCGTCGCTGATCGAAGAGGAGATCGGCGACGAGATCACGGAGAGGCGCGCAGACGCAATACTTGTGAGACTTGAGGACGAAGGCCTTCTCGACGAGGGGGAGCGTGCGTTCGTGAAAGCCGTGCTCGAGCGCGAGACGGCTAGGCTCCACCCGAGTTACCGAGGGACGGTCAGGGCCAGCCTGCTAAAGGCCATGGTGATGTTGTTGCTCAAGGAGTAGAACTGGTGTGGAACCGGTGGCCTGCCGCCGGTGCAGGCAGGCGACGTGCGTGGGATGGAGGTGTAGACTATGGTGTGCGACGAGTGCGGAAAGAGGCCGGCGAACGTCCATCTGACCAAGATTGTCAATGGAACGAAGACCGAATCGCACCTCTGCGAGCAATGCGCGCGCGAGAAGGGCGAGCTCGACTTCTTTACCGAGCCGAAGTTCTCGTTCCCGAGCCTTCTCGCGGGACTTCTGCAGCATGACCCGGGTTTCGCGGGGCCCGTGAGCCTTCCGAGCAGCGTAACGAACCGCTGCAGGGGATGCGGCCTGGACTTCTCCGAATTCCGCAACACGGGGTTTCTTGGATGCCCTGAGTGCTACGACGAGTTCCGGCCGCGGCTCGAGCCGCTGCTCAGGCGAGTTCACGGCAGCGTTCGCCATACTGGGAAGGTCCCGGGAAGGACGGGTGCCGTGACTGGCAAGAGACGGGAGCTCGAGAACCTGCGTGCGGAGCTAGCCAGGCTGGTCGCCAAGGAGCAGTACGAAGAGGCTGCGAAAGTCCGCGACAGGATCCGATCCCTTGAGAAAGCCCTCGCGGACGAATCCTAGGGAGGTGCGAACGTGTCACTCGGAGACATAATAGACAGGACGTCCAGTGCGTGGATGCAAGCGGACGCCCCGTCCGCCGACGTGGTACTGAGCTCGCGCGTACGGCTCGCCAGGAATATCGCGGGCGTTCCCTTTCCGCATCAAGCATCCGAGGCGGACCTCGCGAAGGTCGTGGAATATGCCCAAAAGGCGATCCGGGTATCGAAGGGCCTGACGGACCTCGTGGTGATCCGCTTGTCCGAGACACCCGCCCTCGACCGGCAGATCCTGGTGGAAAAGCACCTCATCAGTCCGCAGCATGCGCAGGGGGCGAAGCATCGCCTGGTCGCGATACGCCCTGACGAGACGGTGAGCGTGATGGTAAACGAGGAAGACCATCTTCGCATCCAGGCGCTTCTGCCGGGGCTGCAGCTCAAGGAGGCCCTCCGGTTGGCGAGCCAGGTGGACGACGCGTTCGAGGGCGCCGTGGATTACGCATTCGACGACAGGCTGGGGTACATCACCGCCTGTCCCACCAACGTGGGCACAGGGCTTCGCGCCTCGGTCATGGTGCATCTGCCCGCCCTCACCACCACGGGTCAAGTGGGGCGGGTGCTGGCCACTGTCTCCAATGTCGGGGTGGCGGTGAGAGGCTTGTACGGTGAAGGCTCTGAGGCAACGGGGAATGTCTTTCAACTCTCAAATCAGGTGACCCTCGGCCGGCCCGAAGTCGAGTTGGTGGACAACCTCGCGGGCGTCACCAAGCAGATCATCGATCAAGAACGCAGCGTCCGCGAGAAGCTGGTGCGCGAGAGGAGAGACCAGCTCGAGGACAAGGTGAACAGGGCGTACGGACTCCTGTCCCACGCTCGGCTCATGACATCCCAGGAGGCTCTGGGGCTTCTCTCGGACGTCAGGCTTGGGGTTGAGGCCGGGCTGCTCCCCGACGTTGAGGCGAAGACCTTGAACGAGCTCATGGTCATCACTCAACCGGCCTATCTTCAAAGGATTATGGGTAGGGAGCTTGCACCGCATGAGAGAGACGTGCGACGGGCCGCGTTGATAAGAGAGAAGATAAGGGCCAGGAAGGAAGGGAGATAGATATGATGATGTTCGGAGGACTCACCGAAAGAGCGCAGCGGGTCCTTCAACTCTCCCAGGAGGAGGCGAGACGACTCGGCCACGATGTCGTCGGCACGGAACACCTCCTGCTCGGGCTGGTCGGAGAGGGTCAGGGTATCGCCGCCCGTGCCCTTCAAAACTTGGGCATAAACCTCGACAACGTGCGGGAAGCGGTGGAGAGCATGGTGGGCCGGGGCGATCCGGAACGCGTGCGCATGCTGACGCTCACACCACGCGCGAAGAAAGTGCTCGAGCTCGCCATGGCGGAAGCACGGCAGCTCGGCCAGGGGTATATCGGCACTGAGCACATCCTCCTAGGGCTGATCCGGGAGGGCGAGGGTGTGGCCGCGCAGGTGCTCACCAGCCTCGGGGCGGACCTTGAGAAAGTCCGCAAGGAGGTCGTGGGTCTCCTAGGAGAGGCCCCTGGTGCCGCGGCGAAGGGGCGGAAGGCGCACAAGACGCCCACCCTCGATCAGTATGGGCGGGACCTTACTGCAATGGCGGAAGAGGGTAAGTTGGACCCAGTCATCGGCCGAGCCAAGGAGATCGAACGGGTCATTCAGGTCTTGAGCCGGAGGACCAAGAACAACCCGGTCCTCATAGGCGATCCTGGAGTCGGCAAAACCGCCATCGTTGAGGGCTTGGCTCAGAACGTGGCCCGCGGCGACGTGCCCGAAGTGCTGCGCGGGAAGCGCGTCATCGCCCTCGACATGGGATCGATGGTGGCTGGCACGAAGTTCAGGGGGGAGTTCGAGGAACGTCTCAAGCGCGTGGTGGACGAGATCAGGGCATCGGGGGATGTCGTGCTCTTCATAGACGAGATGCACACGATAGTCGGCGCGGGAGCCGCCGAAGGGGCCATTGACGCCGCGAACATCCTCAAGCCCGCGCTTGCCAGGGGTGAGCTTCAGTGCATCGGCGCGACGACCATCGATGAGTACCGCAAGTACGTGGAGAAGGACGCCGCCCTCGAGAGGCGGTTCCAGCCAATCATGGTCGGTGAGCCGACGGTGGATGAGACCATAGCCATCTTGGAAGGACTCCGGGACAGGTATGAAGCCCACCATCGCGTGAAGATCACCGATGAGGCGCTTCGGGCAGCGGCGCGTCTTGCGGATCGCTACATCACAGACAGGTTCCTGCCCGACAAGGCCATCGACCTGGTGGACGAGGCTTCCTCGAAGGTCAGGCTTGCGACCACGATAGAGCCGCCGGATCTGAAGAAGCTCGAGGACGAGTTCAACAGGATAAGGACGGAAAAGGAAGCGGCCATCAAGAACGAGGAGTTCGAGAAGGCGGCGAACCTAAGGGACAAGGAACAGAAGATCAAGGAAGAGATCGACGCGAGGAAGAACGAATGGCAGAGCAAGCGCGGCATGGCAGAGGCCACGGTCACGGCCGAGCACATCGCCCAGGTCGTGTCCTCGTGGACGGGTGTCCCCGTCGCGCAGCTGGCGGAGGAAGAGACCCGACGCCTGCTCAAGCTGGAGGAGATTCTGCACAAGAGGGTCATCGGCCAGGACGAGCCGGTTGAGGCTCTCGCGAGGGCGATCCGCAGAGCGCGTGCCGGGCTGAAGGACCCCAGACGCCCGATCGGATCGTTCATCTTCCTCGGTCCGACGGGCGTGGGCAAGACGGAGCTAGCTAGGGCGCTCGCCGAGGCGCTCTTCGGGGACGAGGACGCCATGATAGCCTTCGACATGTCCGAGTATATGGAGAGGCACACTGTCTCCAGGCTGATCGGCGCTCCTCCGGGCTACGTCGGCTACGAGGAGGCAGGTCAACTGACGGAAAGGGTGCGCAGACGACCGTACTCCGTGGTTCTGTTCGACGAGATCGAGAAGGCACACCCGGATGTCTTCAACGTCTTGCTCCAAGTGCTCGAAGACGGGAGGCTTACCGACGGCAAGGGACGGACCGTGGACTTTCGCAACACCGTCGTCATAATGACCTCGAACGTCGGCGCAAACCTCATAGACCGGGAGTCCAAGCTGGGGTTCACCGCACGCGAGGACGAGGATTACAGCTACGAACGGATGAAGGAGAAGATCACGTCGGAGCTCAGGCGGACCTTCAGGCCCGAGTTCCTGAACAGGGTGGATGAGGTCATAGTGTTCCGTGCGCTGACGCCGGAGCAGATCAGGCAGATCGTGGACCTGCAGCTCAAAGACGTAGAAGCGAGGCTCAGAGATCACGACATTCACCTGGAGGTGACAGACGAAGCCAAGGAGCTTCTCGCCAAGGAGGGCTTCAGCAGGGAGTTCGGAGCGCGTCCGCTCAGGAGGACCATCGAGCGCATGGTCGAGAACAGGCTGTCGGAAGAGCTGCTCCAAGGGTACGTCAAGGACGGCGACACCGTGAGAGTGACGGTCAAAGAAGGGGCCATCGTCGTGGAGAAGAAGCAAGGGGTTGCGGTGGGCCGCGAGTAGAGTGAGGCAGGGACGACGGCCTGCTCGTCGGTCGGACGGCGAGGGCCGCTTCGAAACCGGCGGGGCCCAAGAGGGGGTCCGCTGGACAAGGCGTGTCTCGGGAAGCCAGGGCCGTTCGCACCTCCCGACCAGGCGGGACAGCTTCTGACATGCCGCGACGAACCACGACACATCTGGACACGTAACGCGCTGCGAGACGCCAGGCGGACCAGCCGGGCACGCGCTCACCTCTGTGGGTGAGGAGTCGCCCCGCTGGTTCGCGCTTTTTGGCGACAGGGATCTTGTTCGAAGCGGCGAACCTCGTGACCGATCCCCCTTTTCTTGAATAACCTGGCTCCCGTTGCGTCCAAACAAATGGGTGCGGTGTGGGGCAGGAGTGGGGAGGGTCGCGGGAGTGGAAACACCCGACGGAGCCCTCATACGGCGATGTCGTGCCGGGGACGAGGCGGCGTTCGAGGAGGTGGTCGCGGCCTATCACCGGCGAGTGTGGAGCATCGCGTATCAGATGAGCGGGGACCCTGATGACGCCGATGACATCACGCAGGAAGCGTTCGTGAGGGTCTACCGGTCGGTTCACAAGTTCCGTGAGGAGTCGGCGTTCTCTACGTGGCTCTACCGAATCACGATCAACCTGTGCGCCGACTATCTGAGGCGGCGCCGAAGGCGTCCTGACACGGTGTCTTTGGACTCGGTTGACGTGGAAGGCCGCGTTCAGGGGAGGCAGATCCCGATCGCTTCGGGCAGTCCCGCAGGTACGCATAACCCTTCCGGGAGCCCGCTGCGGGAGGCGGAAGCTGCTGAGCTTCGTGCCAGGCTAAAGCAGGCCCTGCTGTCGCTGCCTGAGTACTACCGGTCTGTAGTCGTCCTGCGCGACATCGAGGGTCTATCCTACAGGGAGATAGCGTTGGCGCTGGGCTGCCCGGAGGGCACGGTCATGTCGAGGTTGTTCTATGCCAAGAAGGCTTTGCGAGAGAAACTTCGAAGTTACGTACAAGGGTGATAGTGCGTGGGCGGATTCATTCAGCGGAAACGCAGTCGTCTGCGTTGCCGCGACCTCCAGCGAGCGGTCCTGGCATACGCGGAGGAAGGGCTCGGCGGACCAGAGCGCGAGGTTGTGGAGGCTCACATCAGGACGTGCGAGACGTGCAGGCAGGCTGCGGAGCACCTGAGAGAGGTGACCCTTGCGGTGAGGGCGCTGCGCAGTGAGCCGCCTGCGGCGCTCGACGCCGCGCAAATCGCACGGCTCGCCCGGCGGAGGGCTGAGGAAGGGCGAGGGCTTCGCAGCTTGGCCGCGAAAGTGAGCCGTTGGGCAGATGACGTCATAGGCCCCGTGGTGGAATGCCCCGCTGAGGCGCTCGTGGCCTCGGGGCTGGTGCTCTGGCTTGCTGCGGCCGGCATGGCGCACGCCTTGAGCCTCAATCAGCTCGCGGGAAGGCTGGCTGCGCTCGCGCTCGTCCGCGTTGGCCTGCCGGGGTTCTAGACAAAAGAGGAGGGGTTCGAGGAATGCGGGGCGTCCGGCTCTGGCTGACCAGGTTCGTGCTGCACCCCGACGTTTTCTTCCATGACGTGAAGGCGGGCTCGCCGGTCTGGCCTTCCCTATCGATAGCGGCGCTTGCTCACTGGGGAACGGGCGTCTACCTTTCGGAAGCTCTAGCGCCCGACGTGAGCTGGTTGCCCGCCTACATCGCCTCGGGCTTGGTAGTGGGCGCAGCAATCGCTGTGGCGTTGCTCGCGGTGCTTCACGTGGTCGCCCGCGTGCTGGGCGGGCGCGGCGACATACGTGACCTCGCCCGGGTTTGGGGGTACACCCACCTGCCTGAAATGGTGACCGGCGTGATCCTTGCAGCAATTCTGAAGGTCACGGTTTTCAGCGGATTGGCACAACGCAGTCCCGGTGTGGGCTGGCTCATCGGGATTGTTGTCGTCGCTCTCATCACCGCGCTTTGGTCCATCATCTTGCGGATCCAGGCGGTTAAGGTGGTATACGACCGCGGTGTGCTGACGTGCACGATAGTCCTGATCCTGTTCGGAATTGCGAGCGGCGTCTTGGGAGGAGCAGCGCAGTTTGCCGTGCAGACCGTGGGCGTGAGGGCTCCAATCATGGCCGCGCTCATGGACCCCATGGATCCGCGCTTGGCTCGCGACGTTCGCGCGATCTCCGAGGGTCAGATGTCCCTTGCTGTTCGACTGGGCTCCGACGACGGGACGATGAACGTTCCGATTAACGCGAGAGCGCACCCGCCAAGAAGAGGAGACATGGTCGTGTTCTGCCGCGACGACCACACGCGTAGCGACCTCAAGCATAGCGCCAGGCTCATCTCCATGGGCATTGGCTTCGGAAGAGGCGCTTCGGATTTCGTTGCGGATGTCGGGATCGCGCGGGTGGTGGGCTTGGGCGGGGACACCGTGGAAGTGAGGAGCGGCAGGGTGGTGTTGAACGGCAAGGAGCTGGACGAGCCGTACGTGAAGGTCGCGGGAGACATCTCGGTGAAGCCCGTGAACGTGCCTGAGGGATCTTTCTTCCTACTCGGCGACAACAGGTTGCTCGAACCGGAATCGTACGGCGCAGGCATCGTGGCGGGAGAAAGGATCCTGGGAAGGACGCTCCGCACTTGGATGGAGATATCCGTCCCAGTCTTGCGGGCTCTTTTGTTCGGGTGAGGGCTTGCGATGATCCACAGAGCCTGAGCGTCAGGTGCGCCGCCGTTCAGCATGACGGAGGCGGGCGGCTTATTGCCTCTTGTCGAGGTTCGGTGAGAGAGCCCGACGTCGGAGATCCGGAATGAGCGGCGCGCACCGCGAAAGCCTGTTGACACGCGTCCGGGAACTGCCCCTATTCGCTGCATGTGTGGTAGAATTGGTTCGTGGGTGGACGGGAGTCACGCGACCGTCCCCGCGGACCATCGTTCTGTCTGATAGGGGTGTTTGGAGATTGAAGTACACGTGGCATGATTCTGAAGTCCAGAGAGACATCGATATCGCACGCCGAATGATTCTCGCTGAGGGGCTCGGCCTGGCGGCTGTCAAGCATGGCAAGGTCATCGCAAGCTCGCGGGAGCACGGGGTGCGTCCCCTTCTGGATGCTGTTACCAGCGTCGGAGAGAACCTTAGCGGAGCGGTCATAGGAGACCGGGTCGTGGGGAGGGCGTCTGCGATGCTTTGCATCTACTGCGGCGTGAGAGCGGTTTATACTCCGCTCGCGTCGGAGACGGCTCTTGGTGAGTTGGCTGCTGCGGGCATTCCCGTGATCGTGGATGGCACCGCGCCCGCGATTCTGAACAGGGATGGCACGGATAGGTGCCCGTTTGAGAAGATGACGGATGGGCTGAGCTCGCCCGCCGAGGTCGTGGAGACCTTGAGGGCGTTCTTCAAGGCGAGGAAGTGATGGAAGTCGCACCGAGGGAGGGGACTTGACCATGCGCCTTTACCGTCTCGGCAGCCTGCGAGGACAGCAATCGATGCTCATCTTTCACGCGATGGCGAGGATGGGGCGCGAGGGCCTCGTACTCGTGTCGCCGTCGGAACCGATAGTAAGCATCGGTTACTTCCAGGACGCCCGGAAGGTGGCCGATCTCGAGTACTGCCGGGCACACGGCATTTCGGTGATGCGGCGGGAGGTCGGGGGCGGCACCACGCTGCTTGACGAAAACCAGGTCTTCTTCCAACTCGTCGTGAGACGAGATAATCCCGAGTTTCCCAGGAGAATCGCGGCCCTATACGAGCTTGTGGCGGGCCCATGTGTGGACACGTACCGGGATCTTGGTGTGGACGCGGTCTTCCGTCCGGTGAACGACGTAGTCACGAGGGAAGGACGTAAGGTGTCGGGACTGGGCGGCGCAGACATCGGAGAATGTATGGTGTTTGTGGGGAACATAATCCTGGATTTCGACTACAAGACCATGGTAAGCATCCTGAAGGTTCCAAGCGAGAAGTTCCGCGACAAGGTCTTCAAGTCCCTCGAGGAGAATCTGACGACGGTGCTTCGAGAGACTGGGGCGGTGCCGCCTCGAGACACGGTCGAGGATCTACTCGCCAAACACTTCGCCAAGCGGATCGGACAGCTTGATGAGTCGCCGCTCGATGCGGATGTGACGGCGGCCGCCCGCGACCTGGAGAGCGAGTTCATGTCCGATGACTTTCTCTTCAAGAAGGGCAGGAGCGCCGGCGATCGAGTGAAGATCGCGGAAGGCGCCTCGGTGCTCGAGAGGAACTACAAGGCCCCTGGCGGCCTCATAACGGTGACGTGCGCGGTCTCGAACGGGACCATACGCGACATCTCAGTTTCCGGGGACTTTACGTTTTATCCCCGCGAAATGCTGGGCAGTCTGGAACAAGCGTTGGTTGGAGTTAGGCACGAAGCGTTCGAGGTGGAAGAGGCCCTGTGTCGTTTCTATGAAGACTCCGGCATCGACTCGCCCGGCGTGACGCCGGGGGACCTCACGAAGGCCGTCTGCGGCGAATGACGACGGATAGGCGCGCTCTCCAGGTTGGTCGGTGAGAGCTGGCGAAGGCGACCTGAGCCGACGCTTGGAGATCGAACGCGGGAGAAGTGGTGGGGAACGTGGCGAAGCCAAGAACGAAGTACGTGTGCCAGGAATGCGGGTACGAGACGCCGAGGTGGCTCGGGAAATGCCCTGGGTGCGGGGCGTGGGGCTCCCTTGCGGAGGAAGTCGTGACAAAACCCGTCTTTGCCTCGCCTGCAGGCGGGCTCGCAGCGAGCTCTCCTCTACCGATAACGGAGATAGAGTCGGCATCGGAGTACCGGTTCTCGAGCGGGTCTTCGGAGCTTGACAGGGTCCTCGGCGGCGGCATCGTTCCGGGTTCCGTGGTTCTTTTGGGCGGCGATCCAGGCATAGGCAAGTCCACTTTGCTCTTACAAGTCTCGAACGCCGTGAGCGCGGGCTTTCCCGTGCTTTACGTGTCCGGCGAGGAGTCAGCGAGGCAGATAAAGCTTCGGGCGGAGAGGCTCAGGGTATGCTCGCCAGGGCTTCTCGTCGTGGCGGAAGTAGACATGGACAGGATAGAGCGACACATTGACGACGTCCGGCCCGGCCTCGTAGTAGTGGATTCGATACAGACAGTGTACAGCAGTGAGCTTGAGTCGGCTCCAGGTAGCGTGTCCCAGGTCAGAGAATGCGCTGCTCGCCTCCTCAGGAAAGCGAAAGAGGCGCAGGTGCCCGTGTTCCTGGTAGGTCACGTCACGAAATCTGGCATGCTTGCGGGTCCTCGCGTCCTGGAGCACGTGGTCGATACTGTCCTATACTTCGAAGGCGAGCGGCATCACAGCTTCAGGATCCTAAGGGCGGTGAAGAACAGGTTCGGTTCCACCAACGAGATCGGCGTGTTTGAGATGGGCGATCTGGGCCTTGCCGAGGTGGAGAACCCTTCGGAGCTCTTCCTGTCCGGCCGGGTACGCGAGGTGAGCGGCCTTTGCGTCACCGCAAGCATGGAGGGGTCGAGGCCGATCCTGGTTGAGATAGAGGCTCTCGTGTGCTCCGCGCCTTTCGGAACGCCGAGACGCACCACGACGGGGGTTGACGCAAGCCGTGTAGCCATCATCCTGGCCGTGCTCGAGAAGCGCGCGGGCCTTCTCCTCTCTTCACACGACGTGTACGTGAGCGTGGCGGGCGGGGCGAGGCTTGATGAGCGAGCAAGCGATCTGGCAATCGCGTGCGCTATCGCGTCGAGCTTCAGGAACGCGGTCTGCGATCCGAAGACGGTTATCATAGGGGAGGTAGGACTCTCCGGCGAAGTCCGCGCTGCGAGCCGCGTGGATGCCCGCCTGGCGGAGTCGGCCAAGCTTGGCTTCGAGCGCTGCATAGTGCCGCTTGCCAACGCCAGGTCCGTGAGGAGCCGCGACGGCTTGCGTGTGGAGGGTGTAGCCACCATCGGCGAAGCTCTCGAGATCGCGTTGGGGGGATAGGCCAGTGCCTGCATCGGATGCGAAGGCTTCTGAAGATACGCTCCTCAAGATGCTAAAGACGGTTGCACCGGGAACCGCCCTTCGCGAAGGCTTGGACGGCATCATCAGCGCAAGAACGGGAGCTCTCATAGTCGTAGGTGACTCACCCGAGGTGACGGCCCTCGCGGACGGGGGATTTCGCCTCGACTGCGAGCTTACGCCGGCGCGCCTGTACGAGCTGTCAAAAATGGACGGGGCGATCATTCTGAGCGGCGACGCGCGCAGGATACTCTTGGCCAACGCCCTCCTCGTCCCGGACCCTTTGATTCCATCCGGCGAGACCGGCACCCGACACAAGACGGCTGACAGAGTCGCGAGGCAGACAGGGGAACTCGTCATAGCGATCTCGCAGAAGAGGAACGTCATCACACTCTACAAGGGGAGCATAAGGTACGTGATCCCCGAAATCAGCGTGACCCTTGCTAGAGCGAACCAAGCCCTTCAGACGTTGGAGAAGTACCGCAGCGTGCGCGACCAGGCCATGGAGAGCCTGAGCGCCTTGGAATTCGAGGACATGGTGACGCTAGCGGATGTCGCTGTGGCTCTGCTCCGGACGGTCATGGTGCGCTGCGTGGCGAGAGAAATCGAGAAATACATCTGCGAGCTTGGAAGCGAAGGCCGTCTCGTCCGGATGCAGCTTGCCGAGCTCGTGGCGAACATCGAAGACGAGGGGGATCTTCTGGTAGAAGACTACATCGCCAAGCTGGACGTGCGTTCCTTGGAAGCCGCGAGACGCGAGCTGTGTGCCTCACCTCAGGACGAGATTCTTGACCCCGGCGCCGTTGCAAGGATACTTGGATATCCGACGGGCGGCGCGGGCCTGGACACGTCGGTATCGCCTCGGGGCTACCGGACTCTCGCCAGGATCGGCAGGATTCCGAAATCAGTCGCGGACAATCTGGTGACTAGGTTCAAGAGCCTTCAAGGGATTCTCGAGGCGTCAACCGAAGAGCTCGACCAGGTGGACGGGATCGGTGCTGCCCGGGCGCAAGCCATAAAGCACGGTCTCCAACGGTTGCGCGACCAAGCTCTCCTGGACGGCTTGCGACGAGGAAGCTGAAGGACGAGGAAGCTGAAGCTGTCCGATCGTGTCACAGGGATCTCCGAGCGCGCATGTTGCTGTCGCGTGAGGTTCAGGTGAGGCTGAAGATTCCGAGGGTCGATAGTCTCCTGCGTTCTATCTCCATGATTTGCTCCATATCGAGGCTCAGGAGATCACATAGGGCAGCGATATAGAACAACGCCCTGCCGAATTCGCTCTCGACCACCTCACGACATTCGGGGCACAGGCTTCCATCGAGATGCGAGGTGGTGTACTTCTTGAGGTCTGCGAGGGAAGCGTCCGGAGGGAAAGTCTGACGGGAGGCCGAGATCCTCACGCAACCGCACGTCGTGACCGCCTTGATTATGGCACGGTTCACCCGCGCGGATGCCTCGTCGAACTTGGAGATGCAGTCGAGAATGCTTCTGTGCCTGATCAGGTATTCCGAGACCGCTTCCTGGAAGGATGGCACATCGACGTGCTCCACGCGTGTCACCTCACCTCGTGGAATGTCACAAAAGGCGCCGCGGCCTGGCAGCCACGACTTAATTATACCGGCGCGTTTCGCAGGTTGTCAATCTTGGAGGGGAGCCGGAACTATGCGGATGGCTGACAACATATGCTAGTAATGGTAGCACATGTCATTCAATTGACACATTAAGGGCGTCCGTGTTAGAATAAGAAAAGCGATGAGAGCTCGGAAGCAGCCTGATATCGCCGTATTTGGCGTTGAGCAGGCTTTCGGCTGCCGGCGCGAGTTGCATGTGCAAGCGCGAGGCGCGCAAGATGGATCAGGATGAGGGTGACGATCTTCGGACTGCGCCGGCGAGCATCGTGGCAGCGACGTGTGATTGGGGGGAGCATGGCCGTGTTCAATGTCGGCGACAAGGTGGTCTACCCAATGCACGGGGCTGGCGTCATCGAGGCAGTCGAAGAGAGGGAGGTACTCGGTGAGAGACAAAAGTACTACATCCTCCGGATCCCTCTTGGCGACATGAGAGTCATGGTTCCACTCAATAGCGCGCGAGAAGTGGGCTTGCGCAGCGTGATAAGCGAAGAGGACGTCAAGAAGGTATACGAGATACTCGGCGGGGCCAAGACGAAGATGTCCTCGAACTGGAACCGCAGGTATCGGGCCAACCTCGAGAAGATGAAAAGCGGCGATGTGTTCGCAGTCGCAGAGGTCGTAAGGAACCTTGCGTACCGGGACAGAGAGAAAGGTCTGTCCACCGGCGAGCGGCGCATGCTCGACAACGCGAAACAGATCCTCATAAGTGAGCTCGTCGTGGCTCAAGAGGCCGAAGAGGCCGAGGTTCAAAAGGCGATCGAACAGGTTTTGCAGTAAGCATACGGACATCCGGAGGAACCTAGGAGCGCCTTCGCGCGTTCTCAATTTGGGACGAGGCATTGACCTTGAGGCGGGCAAGTCAGGCGGGCAAGCCCAAAGACGAGTCCATCCATCGAAATGAACGCGTCCTGCTAGGCTCATTTGGGTCGGAACGAACGATGAGGTGGTAACCGGCGCGATCGTGGCGGCTCCCAGCCGAGGGGCCATTTGGCCTCAGAAAGAGGCGCGGATATCGATGACGCGAAATCCCCATAATATCCTCGAAAACCAGCATGAGTCGTCAGAAGACTGCCTGCGCCCCCGGAGCCCCAGGGGGCGATCAACTGTTTCAAGCGGAATGGAGGTGAGAACCTTCGTGCTTGATTGGATAATCCGTCTACTACTCCTTGCAGGCGGGTCATTCCTCGGTGTGTTCGTGTACAACGTAGCGGGTGGGTCAACGCCAGCGACTCTCGGCGGCAGCGGCGATGCGGGTGCGTTCGTTCTCATGGCTTCAGGCGGCGGGCTGGTCGGTCTCCTAGTCGCGCCCGTGATCACCCAGTGGATTCGGAGGGTCACATCAAAGCTGGAGTCTAATCTCCACAAGACCCCCACTCAAGACCTCGTGGTCGGCGCGTTTGGTGCCATAGTCGGGCTTCTCATAGCTGTCCTCTTGACTTTGCCGTTCTCGCAGCTACCTTACATAGGGGTGTATCTGCCAATAGGTTTCACGCTGTTCATGGGGTACCTCGGGATGCATGTGGCGATAAAGAAGAGGGAGGACCTCTTGAACCTATTCATGGCGGTCCCGCGTTCGGTCGAGCGGGCCATGACTACGTCGAGGGAACGCAGTGTCAAGCACCAGGGCGCGTGCGGCTGGAAAGTGCTCGACACCAGCGTAATCATCGACGGCCGGATCCTAGATATCTGTAAGAGCGGCTTCATAGAAGGGACCATCATTGTCCCGACATTTGTTCTGGAGGAGCTACAGCGCATAGCGGACTCATCGGATCCACTCAAGCGCAATAGGGGACGCCGGGGACTCGATGTCCTAAACAGCATGCAGAAGGAGGAGAACGTCCACGTACAGATAGTGGACACGGAGCCCGGCGATGGGTCTGACGTCGACTCGAGACTCTTGAGACTTGCGGCGGATTTCGGTGCGAAGATCATCACAAACGACTTCAACCTGAATAAAGTCGCGGAGCTACGGGGCGTGAAAGTGCTTAACATCAACGAGCTCGCGAACGCACTGAAACCTGTGGTCTTGCCCGGTGAAGAGATGACGGTGCGCGTTATCCGCGACGGGAAGGAAATCGGCCAGGGCGTGGGGTACCTCGACGACGGTACGATGATCGTGATTGACGGGGGAAGGCGCTACATAGGTGAGGATGTCGGAGTCACCGTCACGAGCGTCTTGCAGACCGCCGCCGGTAGGATGATATTCGCGAAACCGAAAGCGACGTGACAGCAGCGGGAATGCCGTCCATCAGGCCGGTGACCCGTCTTCAACGCCTTTCACGCAGTCGCCGGCTCTGGCAACCCCTTTCAGGGACGGGGGCATCCCCGGAAGCATGACCGGACTCGATGAGGTGAGGGTGTGGACATGTGAGCGTGTGCGCATTGATAGCTGCGGCAGGGGCCGGGCGCAGGATGGGGGCGGGCGTCAACAAAGTGTATCTGACTCTTCGCGGTGAGCCGGTGCTGCGCCACACTCTTCGCGCGTTCGAAGTGTGTGACCGCATTGACGACGTCATCGTCATAGCGGCCCCCGCCGAGGTGAAGTGGGCACAGGCCGTCATCGGCGGCTGGGGAGAGATCTCCAAGGTCAGAAAGGTCGTGGCGGGAGGCGCCACGCGACAGGAATCGATTCGGCTCGGGATTCAGCATCTCGATGCCGCGTGCGAGATCGTGGCCATCCACGACGGCGCGCGGCCTTTGATTTGTCCCCGAACAATCGCGCGCGTAGTGGAGGCGGCGCGCACGTTCGGGGCAGCCGTGGTCGCGGTCCCGGTCACGGATACGACGAAGTCCGTGCGCGACGGGGAGGTCGTAGCCACGTTGGATCGCGAGAGCTTGTGGGCGGCTGCAACTCCCCAGGCGTTCCTCAGGCAGACAATCGAGGATGCGCACAGGGCCGCTGCGCGCGAGGGCATCCAGGCGACTGATGACTCCTCGTTGGTGGAGAAGACAGGGACGAGGGTCAGGGTGGTGAGGGGAGAAAGCGATAACATCAAGATCACCACGCCGGAGGATCTGATCGTCGCCGAAGCGCTCCTCGGAGCTCGGGACTCACAAAGCACGCGAGGAGCATTCGTCGAGCAGCCTCGCATGGTCGACGCGAGCCCGTCGCGACCGTTGAGTGGACTGGCCGGTGCAGAGCCGTGGACACCGGAACGACGCCCTGGCCCTGGTAGAGTGCCTGCGATCAGGGTCGGACTCGGGTTTGACGTGCACAGGCTCGTCGCAGGTAGGCCGCTCGTTCTGGCCGGGGTCGAGATCCCCTTTGACCTGGGACTCGAGGGTCACTCCGACGCGGACGTCATCCTCCATGCCATTGCCGACGCGATCTTGGGGGCATGCGGGCTCGGTGACATCGGGCACTTCTTTCCGGACACCGACCCTGCGTTCGCCGGGATATCCAGCGCCGTCATCTTGGAGAAAGTACGAGACGTTTCCAGCGAGGCCGGGTTCGCGGTCATCAACGTGGACGCCACGCTCGTCGCGGATCGCCCCAAGGTATCCCGGTACATTGGCGAGATGCGCGCGACCGTGGCGCGCATCCTGCGCTTGCCGGTGGAGAGGGTGGGCATCAAGGCGACGACTGCGGAAGGGATGGGGTTTGTCGGGCGTGGCGAGGGCATGGCTTGTTTCGCAACCTGCGGTGTCTGGGAGACACGGGAGCCGTCTGAAACGGGCGTTGAAGGGTAGTTCGCGCGGCGAGGGAAACACCCGAATGTCTAAGGAAGAGTTGAGCGCGTGAAAAACTGGGAGGAACCGGTGGATCTTCGTCCGGACACGATACAAGAGACCCGGGAGGTAGAGCACGTGGTAGTAAGACGGATAATGAACGCGAATCCGGTCACGGTCGGGCCTGACACGCCTGTCGGAGAGCTTCGGAGGGTGATGCTGAACAGCGGCACCAACTTCCTTCTCGTGACCGAGCTCGGAACGGTGGTTGGCATCATATCCGATAGGGATCTCCTCACTCCGGTGAGGGAAGGGCTGGCTGCTCGGGACGTGATGGATACGAACGTGATAAAGGTGTCTGATGAATGCACCGTGTCTGAAGCATGCTCCTTCCTCGGTGACTCAAATGCCCCTGCCTTGGTAGTGCTGGACAGCGAGGGAGAACTGGCGGGAGTGGTGTCTCCGAGAGACGTTGTCAAGGGAATGGCCGGTGACGAGGATGTTACCAAGATCTCGGTGGAGGCTGCGTCGATATACCTCGTGATGACCCGAAGCCGGGAGTACGAAAAGTACTGGCTCGAGAAAGTACGAGGTTATGGATACAGAGGCGCCATAACGCAAGTGGGGGCGAGCTCCGACCGTCTCGCTGCGAAACTGCGCGAGAGCATGATCGCGGCTGCCGTGGCCCTCGGCGTGATCTCCGAGGATGCGCGGGAGAAGATCGCGGTCTCCAACGCCGTCAGGGACGCTTACATTCAGCTTTCCATGATCAACCCCGGGCTCGGTGGCGGGTTCAAGATGGCAGTCGTGAGAGGCGATGGACGGGTCTCCGTGGCCATATTCGGACGCTTCGGTCACGCGCTGGTCGACGGACCGGAGCAGCTTGCCGTGGGCTACAGTGTAATCTGAGTGTAGTGTGACGTCAGGCGGGACGCGCTCAATGGCTGCCTCGCAAGGCTTTGTAGACGCGCCTGGGCGCCTGCTCTGTGGGTGCCTGTTCTGAAGCGGCCGAGAGCTGGCTCGGGCCGTGAATCGCGAGCGCGATGACGGCGGAGTCTGCTGGGCTCTGGAGGGGTTCGGGTGGCAAGACTGGTCGTAAGCGGAGGAAGGAAGCTCTCCGGTTCAGTTCGGCTGACCGGCTCGAAGAACAGCGCGCTCGCGATCCTTGCCGGAGCTGCGCTGGGGGCTGAGCCATGCGTTCTCGACAACGTGCCCAACTATACCGACGTCCTGGCTCAATGCCAGATTCTGGAGGAACTTGGGGCCAAGGTCCGGTTCTTGGGACCGGGGAGGGCGGAGATAGACGGCTCCAGCATAACGGGCCACCGACCTTCATACGACCTCGTGCGTCGGCTGAGGGCGTCGTTTTACGCCGCCGGATTGTTGCTGGCGCGGCTTGGCATCGCGGAGGTGCCTTTTCCTGGTGGAGACGTGATAGGAACTAGAGGTATCAATTTCCATTTGGAGGGCTTCAGATCCCTGGGCGCAGAAGTCTTGGTCGAACACGGGTACGTGAAGCTTCGCGCGAAGAGGCTTCGGGGCACTAGTTTTTACGTGGGCAAGGCGAGCCACGGCACGACCGTCAACATGATGCTTGCCGCGACCCTCGCAGAGGGCACCACCATCCTGGAAAACGCAGCTCGCGACCCGGAGATCGTGGATCTCGCGATCCTTCTGAACTCCATGGGTGCGCGCATACGGGGCGCGGGCACGAGCACCATAAGGATCGACGGAGTCGATCGCCTGTCTTCCGCAAGACACGAGATCATCCCCGACAGGCTGGAAGCGGGCACGCTGGCTATCGCGGCAGCCATGACGGGCGGAGACGTGACCATCGAGAACGCCGTTCCGGAGCACCTTAGGACAGTGATCATCCAGCTCCAGGCGGCTGGGGTCACGGTCGACGAGAGCCAGGCGGTTGTGCGAGTGCGCGGCCCGGAGCGCTGCAAGGCGGTCAACGTTGAGACGCAGCCGTACCCGGGGTTTCCCACGGACCTCCAACCGCAGTTTGTCGCGATGATGACGCGCGCCGCTGGGGTCAGCGCTATCACTGAAACACGATTCGAGAACAGGTTCGGGTATGCGGATGAACTCCGCAGGCTGGGCGCTGATCTTCAAGTGGACAGGGACACGATAATCGTGCGCGGCGTCGAGAAACTCACGGGCGCCCCGGTAGAGTGCCCAAGGGACATACGCGGCGGGGTCGCGCTCTTGCTCGCCGGCCTGGTCGCAGAGGGTGACACGGAGATACGCGAGGTGCATCACATAGATAGGGGCTACGACCGTATCGAGGTCAAGCTGGCGTCGCTGGGGGCCAATGTGAAAAGGTTCAAGGACGGGGATGATCCGTGAGGCAGAGTGGTGATGCAGGAAGTGGGTGTGCGGGGCGCTTGCGTGACCATCGCCGTATTGAGCAAGGCCAGGCGGTGGCGGCGCCGAGACGCTCAGGACGCAGGGTGGCAGGGTGCCTGGTTGCGGCAG
This sequence comes from Bacillota bacterium, assembly GCA_024653485.1. Taxonomy (NCBI): domain Bacteria; kingdom Bacillati; phylum Bacillota; species Bacillota bacterium. The sequence goes on from JANLFY010000007.1 coordinate 170,506, forward strand.
TGCTCTTCATCGCGGCCGGCCTCACCGCTCCCAAGGCATCAGCGGCCGGACCTACCGGTCCCGCAGCAGTCGACGTGCGGGCTCGTGAGTCGACAGTCTGCGTTGGAGCGTGGGACGTGACGATTGGCGGCCAGGTGGTGATGCGCATACGAGCGGCGTCCGGGGGAATCTCCGCTAGGGAGAGAGCTCTCGCCGTGGTCGATAGACTTCGCGTCAGGCTGAAAACGGTTGGAGCTGACGCGGTCATGCCGGCCGTTGTGAGAGGGAATTTCGCGGTGGCGGCTGGCGACGGGCTTATCGTCACGGTCGATTCTCACCACGCCGAGATGAACAGAAGCTCTCGCTATGAGCTGGCCCTTCGATGGGCGAACAATATCAGAGAGGCGCTAGGTGCCCCGGTGTTGTCCCGGCAGGGAGGCCATCTGCTATCCCTCGACGGAGAGCGGGCGCGCTCGGCGCTCGTGGGAAGGGCGTCGTGGTACGGGGGGCGGTGGCATGGAAGGCCGACGGCGACCGGCGAGATCTATGACCAGAACAGTCTTACCGCCGCCCACCGGACGCTCCCGTTCGGTACCCTCGTCAGAGTCACCAACCTCGTCAACGGAAAGCAAGTTACGGTGAGGATCAACAATAGAGGCCCTTACGTTGCCGGCCGTGACATCGATCTGTCAAGAGCCGCAGCCGCGGCCATCGATCTCATCGAGCCGGGGGTTGCGCCGGTGACCATCGAAGTACTGGCCGGGAGATGACGTCTGGACGCGAGGCGACGAAACGGCGCAGGAGGAATTCCCGGATCCCTGTAGTATTCGCCAACTCAAATCCGTGGGTTGAAAACTAGAGGGCACGCGAGGAGGTGCCAGCATGGGGTTGCGCGTGTACAACACGCTTACCAGGACGAAAGAGGACTTCATTCCACGTACTCCGGGGCGGGTTGATCTATACCAATGTGGTATCACGCCGTATGATTACACTCACATGGGTCACGCGAGGCAGTACGTGTTTTGGGACACGGTGCGACGGTATCTCAAGTGGCGGGGCTTCGAGGTGTTCTGCGTTCAGAACGTAACGGACGTGGACGACAAGATAATCGCCAAAGCGAACGAGCGAGGCACCTCACCCGCTGATATCGCCGCCGAGTATCACGAGGATTTCCTCGACGTCATGGATAGGCTCGGCGTCCTGCGGCCCGACGCATTCCCCAAAGTCACCGAGCACATACAGGACATAATCCACGTCATCGAGGGTCTGGTGGAGAAGGGCTACGCCTACCAAGTGGATGGCGACGTGTTCTTCGAGGTGACGCGTTTTCCCGGCTACGGTAAGTTGTCGAGGCGGTCACTCGACGAAATGCTAGCGGGGGCGCGGGTCGAGGTTGACCCCAGGAAGAGGAACGCCATGGACTTCGCGCTCTGGAAAGCGTCGAAGCCAGGGGAGCCCGCGTGGGATAGCCCGTGGGGCCACGGGCGACCGGGGTGGCACATCGAGTGTTCGGCGTTAGCCCTGAAGTACCTCGGGAACGGATTCGACTTCCACGGGGGCGGCGACGAGCTCATGTTCCCCCACCATGAGAACGAGATAGCTCAGTCCGAGGCGTACACGGGCGAGGCGCCTTTCGCACGCTACTTCGTCCACCACGCCATGCTGAACGTCGGGGACGCCAAGATGTCCAAGTCGCTCGGGAATTTCTTCGCCGTGCGGGATGTACTGCGCCAATACGAGCCCGGGGTCATCCGGTACTACTTCGCATCGAAGCACTATCGAAGCCCCGCGAGCTACAGCGCGGAGGAACTCGAGGCGGCCCGGCGGTCCTACGAAAGGCTGCGGTCTACATTCCAGGCGGCGAAGCGACGCGTCGCGGAAGCCGGGGAGCGTTGCGGCGATGGGACGAGGGGATCTTTCGGGTCCGATACGGCGTCCGGGCAACCGTCGAGTGGAAAGGACTCTGGTCCGTCGAGAAGCGCCGGTGGAGACGTTCTCGCAGCCGCAGCGAGCCAAACGCGGGACAAATTCATCCAGGGCATGGACGACGACTTCAATACCGCCGTAGGACTCGCGGCCATCCACGATCTGGCGAGGACTGTCAATGAAGCCCTGCACTCGATGGGCCGTGAGGTCAGCCTCGAGGGGCTCAATCGAGCCGTAGATGTGATGCAGGAGACCGGCGACATTCTTGGCCTCTTCCGCGAGGAGGGGGAGGCTGCGGCCGACGCGGAGACGATAGGAGGGCTAGTCGAGCTGCTCGTGCGAGTGCGTGGGGAGCTGCGAGCCAAGAAGGAGTGGGCGCTTGCTGACAGCATACGAGACGGCCTGCGCGAGATGGGGTTCGTCCTTGAGGACACGAGCTCGGGCACTCTTTGGAAACGTGAGAGATGATGGTGCCTTTGAATTCGTCCAGCGCTGAGAGCGTGGAAAGACTTCCTGCGGGTGTCCTGGCCTATGTCGGAGATGCGGTGTACGAGCTTTACGTGCGCACCTGCTTAGTACGAGACGGACGGCGGGACCTCGAAGAGCTGCATCGCGAAGCCGTCATGCGTGTGAACGCAAAGGCACAGGCTCGTACCCTGGCCCAGCTCGATGCGTTCCTCCATCCCGACGAGCTGGAGATAGCGAGACGGGCACGGAACGCCCATACCGGCAGAGGGCCCGGCAGAGGGCCGAGAGGCGCGACTGTCCTCGATTACAGACATTCCACGGGGTTCGAGGCTGTGCTGGGATACCTGTACCTGCAGGGCAGGGAGGATCGGCTCGGCGAGGTGCTGGAAAAGGCGCTCTCCCTGTCAGACGAGAATCGGGGAGGTCAAGCGCCATGAACGTAGTGCTCGTGAGCTACACACCAGATCCGGAAAGAGTGGTGGCCGTCGCGGCGAGGCAGTGCTACTCACCGCTTGGAGCTGCAGAGCTTGCGGAGGGTTTGTCCGATGAGAAAGTGGGCGAGCTCATCAGGACAATCATCGAGGCTGGGCACCTCTCTCCCACGGAACACGCTTCGTTCACATTTGCCATCGAGGGGGTGAGCCGTGCCCTCAGCCACCAGCTCGTCAGGCATCGCATAGCCTCGTACTCACAGCAGTCACAACGGTATGTGAGCGAGCGGGGATTTGGCTACGTCACTCCGCCGTCCATAGCGGCGGATCCCAGGGCTCGGGCGATCTTCGAGAGGCAAATGGAGCACGCCCGAGACGCGTATAGGGAGCTTGTGGCGCTCGTTCCCAGGGAGGACGCGCGGTTCGTCCTGCCGAACGCGTGCGAGACCCGGCTCGTGATGACCATGAACTGCCGGAGCCTTTACAACTTCTTCGAGCGCCGCCTCTGCGAGCGGGCGCAGTGGGAGATACGCGAGCTCGCCCGAGAGATGTTGCGGCGTGTTCGCGACGTTGCACCGAGGCTCTTCTCATGGGTGGGACCTCCGTGCGAGATGAGGGGTTACTGCCCTGAAGGGAAAATGTCTTGCGGAAGGGCCGAGGGGACGAGCCGGTGTCTCATAGCGGCAGCGGATCTCGTAAAGGATAAGTGTGATGACGGGACCGGTGCGGAAGGATGAACGAACGTGGAGGAAGACCACGGAAGTCGGCGGCAGACCTAGGACGTGGCGGAGGAGAGGCGCGGGGTGGAGGAGAGACGCGCGGCGGAAAGGCGCCTGAGGAACCCGTGCTCGTGGGGAGAAATCCCGTCATCGAGGCGCTTCGCTCCGGACGATCCATCGCCAAGACCATGATCGCGAAAGGTGTTGACCCCAGGTTTGCGACGCTGGTCAAGTCCCTTGCGCGTGAGGCGGGAGTTCCTGTCGTGGAGGTTGACAGGGCCAAGCTGGACGCGCTCGCGGCCGGGCGACGTCACCAGGGTGTGGCGGCTGTTGGAGCTGCCGCGAGGCACTTCGATGTGGACGACCTCCTTAGCCGCGCCGGGGAGCACGGGCTCATAGTGGTCCTTGACGGAATAGAGGATCCTCAGAACCTTGGCGCGATCTTGAGGACGTGCGACGCCGTGGGGGCTGCAGGCGTGATAGTCCCGAAGCGCCGGGCGTGCGGTCTCACGGGCGCTGTGGCGAGGGCTTCCGCTGGCGCAGTGGAGTACGTCCCGTGCGCTAGGGTAGCCAACCTCGTCCGAGAGATAGAGAGGCTGAAGGAACGGGGCTTCTGGGTTTTCGGAGCCGACGCGGGCGCTGAACGGAGCATTTACGAAGCGGACTTCACGGGCCGGGTAGCCTTGATCATCGGGTCCGAGGGAAGGGGGATATCGCGCCTACTTGCGGAGAAGTGCGATGCCCTCGTGAAGATCCCGACGCTCGGTCACGTATCCTCGTTGAACGCGTCGGTCGCGGCTGCGGTGATCATGTTCGAAGCGCTGCGCCAGAGGGAGGCGGCGAGAGGAGAGTAGCCTCACGGTGAGACCGCACTTGGCATCGATCGTGATGAGAGCCTCTTTGATCGGCGCCTGCCTCGCTGTGGGGATAGTTGTCGGGGCAGGCGCGTTTCTTTCGGGGGCAGGGGGGCGCGTTGCACCCGGAGTGGAGATCGGGGGTATAGAAGTAGGTGGCGTTGCGCGAGCCGAGGCCGCCGAGATCGCGGGCAGGATAGCCCGGATCGTCAACGGAACGCCGTTGGTCTTCGTCCACGAGGGCAAGCAGTGGGCGCGCAGCCCGGAACGACTGGGTGCCAAGAGCGATGCCGCGGAGCTCGTTGGGCGTGTCATGAGAGTAGGAAGGACCGGGAGCGCCGCCAGGAGGGCGTGGCAACTCCTTGGGGCGGTGACTCGCGGGTGGCGGGTCGGCGCCGCCACTCACGTGGACGAGGAGAAGCTGTTTGAGGAGATCCTTGCGCTGGCATCTGAGATAAACGTCGAAGCGAGGAACGCTACCTTTGACGTCAGGACCGGGCGAGAGGTTCCCGAACGAGAAGGGCGGAGGCTGGACGTTGCGGAGGCGGTCCAAAGGGCGCGCGCTGCCCTGGAGCTCGCGGAGCGTCCGCCGATATTCCTCGTGTCGCACAAGGTGATGCCTGCCACTACTGTGCGGGACCTGCAGGCCCTGGGAATCAGGGAGCTTGTCGCCTCCTACTCCACGAATTTCGACCCTGCCATGGAAAACCGTGCCCACAACATCAGGCTGGCATCAGGACGGATTTCAGGGGTGATCGTGAGGCCGGGCGAGGAGTTCTCTTTCAACGAGGTTGTGGGCCCTAGGACTGGCGAATTCGGGTTCCGCGAAGCCCCGGAGATCGTGGACGACGAGCTCAGGCCGGGGATCGGCGGAGGGGTGTGCCAAGTCTCGTCAACGCTATACAACGCGGCGCTTCTCGCGAACATGCGCATAACCGCCAGACAGAATCACTCCAGGCTTACAGGGTACGTTCCGCCGGGACGCGACGCCACGGTCTATTATGGCCAACAAGACCTCAGGTTCCGGAACGCTGGTGGCGCGCCCGTTCTCATCCTTGCGGAGGTGGCTGGATCTGCGCTCACAGTGAGCATCTTCGGGGACCGCCCGGAGGATCAAGAAGTCAGGGTGATCACGTCGCATATGGAAACCATCCCTCCAGGCGTTCGCGAGATCCCCGACGATGGCCTCGAGGAAGGCAGACGAGTCATCGCGGAAGAAGGCGCTTCCGGGTGCGAAGTCGTCACCGAACGGCTACTTATAACAAGTGGGAAGGTTGCCAGGAGGGAGGTGATATCGCGCGACAGGTACAGGCCTCGAGACGCGGTGGTTCGTGTCGGAACAAGGCGTGTGAGTACGCCGCCGCGTACAAGAGAGTCCTGAACACGCACTCGGGGGCGGTTTCTTGACTTGTCCAGAAACACGAGTGTATAATTTCCTCGTGGGTCGAGCTACATCACGCCAGGGGGCGATGCAAGTGAGTGCCGAGCCGCAGCGCCAACCATCTTCTGCGTATGATGACATGCTCGACGAGGAAATTGTCGAGAGCGCGAGATGCGGGGAAAGATCCGCCGAGGAATACCTCATCAATAAGTACAAGAACTTCGTTCGCGCCAAGGCCCGCTCGTATTTCCTCATCGGTGCTGACCGCGAAGACATCGTCCAAGAAGGCATGATAGGCCTCTTCAAGGCCATACGAGATTTCCGTAGCGACAAACTGGCTTCGTTCCGCGCTTTCGCTGAGCTATGCATCACCAGGCAGATAATCACGGCAATAAAGACAGCCACGCGGCAGAAGCACATTCCCCTGAACTCGTACGTGTCGCTCAACAAGCCCATATATGATGAGGAGTCGGACCGTACTCTCCTCGACGTGCTTTCCGGCACGAAGGTCACTGATCCTGAGGAGCTCGTGATTAGCAAGGAGGAGTTCGTGGACATTGAGTCCAAGATGGGCGAGTTTTTGAGCGACCTCGAGTGGAAGGTGCTGTCTGCCTACCTCGATGGCAAGTCGTACCAGGAGATAGCCGGGGAGCTGCGCAGGCACGTGAAGTCGATTGACAACGCGCTTCAACGAGTGAAGCGCAAACTCGAGCGATACATAGAGAAGCGAAACGAGACGATCTAGCGAGACGAAACGAGACGATCTGAGGATCACGCAGCAAGACGAACCCAAGTGCCTCAACAAGAGGAACGCGGTCGGGCGATGAATGGCCATTGGGATGTCAGGTGGGCATCTGCATCTTGGGGGTGCGTGTAATTCCTGTAGGTGATGAGGGCAGGAAGAGCAGGTAAGATGTTCCGAGCACAGAGGTGCAGGTAAAGTGGTATGCTCCTCGAAAATGGCCTGTAGCTGGTCATTCGGGGAGGGTTTATGGGATGAGGAAGCGTGAAGATGTTAGTGGAGAAGTGGCGGCTGTGGCGGAGAAGCTGCTACGTAAGATAGCGGCGCAGAAGCGCATGGTGGATTTGCATGACATAGAGTTAGCCGTGATGAAAGCCGGCTCGGAGATGAGCAGACTTCTGCTGGAGGGCGCAATCGATGAAGTAGGCAGCGGATATAGCGGGAGCAGGCTTCGTTGTGAGTGCGGAGGTAAGCTCAAGTTCGTAGGCAAGCGCCCTTTTTCGCTGACGACTCTAAGCGGGGAGGTGGAAGTTGAGCGAGCTTATTACCACTGCAGCCGTTGTGGGGCTTCTAAGGGACCCGTTGATGAACAGCTAAAGCTCTCGGGAAGTCGTTTTAGCG